>NZ_JBEXYC010000006.1:0-67769 GCF_040630835.1 Kitasatospora sp. NPDC005751 | reverse complement strand
GTCGGTGGCCATGGCCGCCGACCGTAGGGGCCTCGACCAGGTCGAGGGCAAGGCCGCCGACGGCCCCGCCGCGCCCGCTCCCGCGCCTGCTCCCCTTCCCCTCCCCTCCCCTTTCCTCCTCGCCTGACTACAGGCGGACCACCGGCTCCTGGAACTCCGTCACCCAGTCCGCCGGCGCGTCCGGACACTCCAGGTACAGCTCCCGCGCGTAGCCCGTGGAGCGGTAGCCGTTCTCGTCGATGAACCGGGCCAGCGTCTGGAAGGCGCCCAGCGCGTCGTCCATCGACCCCCGGTGCACGATGGTCGCCGCCTCCGGGATCTCCGGCAGGTCGACCACCTCGAAGCCGTGCTCCGCAGCGCCGGAGACCGTCGCCCCGACCGGCACCGCCACCCGGATCAGCACCGCGCCGTCCCCCTCCGGGATGTCCTCGTAGCGGGCCACGGACGGCCCGGCCTCCGCCACCCCGGCCTCCGCCAGCCGTCGGCAGAGCTCCTGGAACAGCGGCCCGATCACCGGTCCGATGTCCTCCGGCTCGTAGCCGGCCGCGACGGCGGTCAGCTCCGCCACCCGGACCGACGGCACCCGCTTCACCACGACATCCTGTGCAGGCATGGTTCCCTCGCTCTCGATCGTCCGGAGCCTCGCCTCGACCCGGGCCAGCCGCTGGGCGTCCGCCGCCATCGCGGCGGCCAGTTCGGCCTGCCGCAGCCGCAGCATCCCGCGCAGCTCGGCCGCGTCCACCCGCTCGTCCAGGACGGCCCGCACCTGCTGCAGGGTGAAGCCGAGGTCCTTGAGGGCGATGACACGGTTGAGCCGGGCGAGCTGGGCGGCCTCGTAGGAGCGGTAGCCGCTGACCGGGTCGACCCGGGCCGGGTGCAGCAACCCGATCGCGTCGTAGTGGCGCAGCATCCGGACCGACACCCGGCCGTGCTTGGCGAAGTCTCCGATGTTGAACATGATGCCTCCAGTGCAGAGCCTCACACCGTGTCATGGTCAAGCACCGGCGCCCACGGCCGGGTCGGGCACCCCGGCCCGGCCGTCCGTCCGTTCGTCCGCGCGACAGTCCGTCCGCCCGTCAGTCCGTCACGTCGAACCCCCGCCGCTGCCCCAGCTCCCGCAGACTCCGCTGACCGGGGATGCCGTTGGCGTCCGAGCCCGCGTAGCCGAGGCTGCGCTGGAAGGCCGCGTACGCCTGCACCGTCGTGCTGCCCAGCGAGCCGTCCACCCAGCGCTGCTCCAGGAACCCTTCGTCGACCAGCGCCTGTTCGACGATCCGGACCTCGCCGCCGTAGGTCTGGTGGCCCTGCTCGGCGCCCGGGTCGGTCCGGGCCGCCGCGACGACGTGGGCCAGCGAGACGCGGCGCGGCGAGGGCAGCCGGCCGAGCAGCCGGCGCAGCGACTGCTCGCCCGGGACGCCGTCCGCGTCACTGCCCGAGTACCCCAGACTGCGCTGGTAGTCCTGGTAGTTGAGGGTGTCGGCGTCCCGCCAGTCCTCGTCCGGACCGGTCGTGTAGTGCGCACCGTGCCCGGCCGCCACCAGCGCCTCGCCCACCTCGCGGACCTGCGGCCCGTGCGCGCCGTAGCCGTACTCCAGGCCATTGATCGTCACCCGCCGGCGGACCGGCGCGGTGTCGGACCGGGGCGGCGGCGGCAACGGACCGCCGCCCGCGGCGGCGGCGATCCCGGGCAGCACGACGTCGTAGAACTGCCGCACCCGGGCGTCCCCGGGGCACGACGTACCGCCGTCCGACCACTCCGGGAAGAGCCGGTGGAAGCCGAAGCCCGGGTCGTTCGCGCTCCGGCAGGCCCGCACCGGGATCCCGTGCCGCCCGTGCAGCCAGACTCCGAGCGCGACGAGGGCGGCGACCTGCGCGTCCGTCCACGGATCGGTGTTCTGGTCGTTGCTGGCCGACTCGACGCTCACCGCCCCCGTGCCGTCCGCCCTGCGGTTCGCCCCCATGTTGGCGTCCGCCCGGGTCTCCGTCCCGATGAACTGGCCCACACTGCCGTCGTATCCGACTCCGAAGTGCGACTCCAGATTGGTCGAGTCCCGCCAGTACTCGTAGATTCGGCGCGGCGCCCACGGCGCCGCGATGCTGTGGAAGATCACCTGCGTCGGCACGATCGCCGGCTGGTCGTCCGACTCGGGCTGAAGCTCCAGCTTCTCAGCGCCGGGGTACCAGGCCATCAGTCTCTCCTCGCCGGGCCCAGGGCAGTCCGCCCCTTACGCCCGACACACGAACCCCTCACCCCCTCACGAGCACACCCCCACCCCAAACCCCCCGTTCAGGTGAATTTCACCCCCGGAAACGCAGAAGGCGGGTGCCGACTCGACGTCGGCACCCGCCCTGAGCAGGTGGTTCTCCAACCAGCGGAGAGCGTGGGATTCGAACCCACGGTGCGGGGTCACCGCACGACAGTTTTCAAGACTGTTCCCTTAGGCCGCTCGGGCAGCTCTCCAGGCGGAGGTCAGCCTAACGGGTCCGGCGGGGTTCGGTGCACCGGTTTCGGGGTGGGGGTCAGTCGCCCACGCGCTCGGCGAGGGTGACCTTGGTGGTGCTGGTCTGGCCGTTGCGGGTGTACTCGACGTCGACGGTCTCGCCGGGCTTGTGCGTCCAGATCTTGCTGACCAGGGCCGGGCCGTTCTCGATCGGGCTGCCGCCGAGCTTGGTGATGACGTCGCCGGGCTTGAGGCCGGCCTTGTCGGCGGCGCCGCCGGGGGTGACGGCCGGGGTGCCCTGGATGTCGCGGGTCTGGATCTGCGCGCCGTCGCCCTTGTAGTCGTCGTTGCGCAGGACGTCCAGCTTGGCGTAGACCGGCTTGCCGGTCTTGATCAGCGTCTCGGCGACCCACTTGGCCTGGTTGATCGGGATGGCGAAGCCCAGGCCGATGCTGCCGGCCCGGCCGTTGGCCGAGGCGTTGGACTGGATCGCCGAGTTGATGCCCATCACCGCGCCGCCGGCGTCCAGCAGCGGGCCGCCGGAGTTGCCGGGGTTGATGGAGGCGTCGGTCTGCAGCGCGTTCATGTACGAGGACTGCGCGCCGGTCTCGTCGCCGGAGGCGACCGGGCGGTCCTTGGCGCTGATGATGCCGGTGGTGACGGTGGACTCCAGGCCGTACGGCGCGCCGATGGCGATCGTGGAGTCACCGACGTTGACCTTGTCGGAGTCGGCCAGCGGAAGCGGCGTCAGCTTGTCCTTGGGCGGGTTGTCGAGCTTCACCACGGCGACGTCGTAGCCCTCGGCGCGGCCGAGCACCGAGGCGCTGTAGGAGGTGCCGTCGGCGAACTTGACGGTCAGTTTGCCGCCGTTGGAGGCAGGCGCGACGACGTGGTTGTTGGTGAGGATGTGGCCCTCGGTGTCGAAGACGAAACCGGTACCGGTGCCGGACTCGCCGTTGCCCTGCGCCTTGATGGTGACGACGCTGGGCAGCGCCTTCTGCGCGATGCCGGCCACCGAGCCGGGGGCGGGCTCGTTCTTCTGGGTGCTGGCCTGGACGGTGGTGCTCCGGTGGTCGTCCGCCGCGCTGATGCCGTTGTCGTTGCGGTCCGCGACGGCGACGCCGAGCGCCCCGCCCGCCACACCGGCGACCAGGGCGACGGCGGCGATCAGCGCGATCAGGCCGCCGCGCTTCTTGCGCGGGCCGCCGGGCCCGGGGGTGCCGGGGTACTCGGCCGGGTAGCCGAGCGGCCCGCCGGGGTAGCCCGGGCCGCCGGGGGCGGCGGGGCCACCGGGCGGGGCCTCGTGGCCGCCCCAGCCGCCGAGCGGCTGGCCGGCGCCGAACGGGTGGTGCGGCGCCGGCGCGGCCGGAGCCCCGTACGGGTCGTGGGACGCCGCCGCGACCGGGGCGCCCGGTGTGGCGTACGGGTTGGTGACCGGCGCGGCCACCGGGGCGGCCGGCGCGGCCGGGGCCGGCGGCAGGACGGGCGGAGGTGCGTCAATGTACCGGGCCTCGGCGGCCGGAGCCGCCACCGGCTCGGCGGGCACGGCGGGCACCGGGTCCGGGGCGCCGACCTTGCTGAACGCCAGCGTCGGCGTGAACCCGCCGGACGCGGGCGCGGCCGGAGCGGCGGGCGCCCCGGCGCCGGTGTCCGTCACGGTCCGGTCCGCCTCGGGCGCCGCCTGGACGGGACCGGGCGCCACCGGCGCCCGACCGTCAGGAGCGGGACCCACTACCCCCTGGCCGTCGGAGGGCTGCTCCCCCTGTGGCCCGGTGGGCCCAACCTCGCGCTCGGTGCTCACGGACGACCTCCATAGCTGACAGGACCAACAACCATAGTTTTTCGCACACTCGATTCGATTGCCGTAAGGACCCCTCTGAAGAAGTCATAAGAATCCTTAGCCCGGCCCGACAACGGCCCCCAGGCAGGCCCCCGCGACGGCCCCCCGGGACCCCGTGCGAGGCCGCCGCGCAGCGTCCCGCGATGCGGACCGCCGGACGCCTGGCCTTGGCGTTCACTCCCGCGCCGGTTAGCCTGTCGCTCCAAACTGACACGCGGGAGCTTGGACCCACCAGGCTGAGAGTGCGCCGGTCGACCGTACGCCACGAGCTCCGTGGACGGACCGTCGAGGGGGCGCAGACCGCCGGAACCTGTCCGGGTAATGCCGGCGTAGGGAGTATCGGCCATGCCGCCTGCTTCGCCATCCTCTTCTTCGGGCGCGCCCGCGTCCAAGGGTTTCCCCGAATCGTCCGCGACCGATCCCTGCGACGCCACCGGCGGGGCGGCCGGTTCCACCGGAGCGGGCACCGCCGTCCTGGACCGTCCGGACCGTCCGGACCGGGCGGACCGGGTCGAGGCCCCGTTCGTCCTCGACACCGAGCCGCCGCGCACGCTCCGCTTCCGGGACCACTTCGCGCTCTGGATGAACCTCGGCGTCAGCCTGATCGGCTTCACCACCGCCGCCACCGTGCTCGGCGCACCCGGCAGCGAGCTGTCGCTGGCCGCCGCGGTCACCGCGATCGTGGTCGGCACCGTGGTCGGCACCGCGATGCTCGGCGTGGCCGCGCTGATCGGGGCCCGGACCGGCGCGCCGGCGATGGCCAACCTGCGCGGACTGTTCGGGACGAAGCTCTCCTACGTGCCGACGGTGCTGAACATCGTCCAGTGCATCGGCTGGGGCGTGTACGAGCTGCTGGTCATCGCGATGGGCGCGCAGACGGTGGCGCACACCGACGGCTACCGCTGGCTCTTCGTCGTCCTGGCGGGCGCGGTGACCACCGCGCTGACCATCTGGCCGCTCGGCGCGATCGCGGTGCTGCGCCGCTTCGTCGCCGCGGCGGTCGCGGTGGCGATGGTCTACTTCACCGTCCAGCTGGGCCGGGGCGGCGTGTCCGACCCGGGCGCGGGCAACTGGCACGGCTTCCTCCGGGCCACCGACGCGATGATCGCGGTGTCGATCTCCTTCGTCCCGCTGGCCGCCGACTACACCCGGCACTCCCGCACCGCCCGCTCCGCGTTCTGGGGCAGCTTCTCCGGTTACACCGTGGCCCAGGTCTGGTGCTACGTGCTCGGCCTGTTCGCGCTGCTGCAGGCCGACGGCGACGCCTCCCGGATCTTCGACTCGTTCCTGGGCGTCTGGGCCGGCTGGTTCTTCCTGCTGGTGCTGGTGCTGCGCGAGACCGACCAGTCCTTCGCCAACGTGTACTCGACCGCGATGTCGGTCCACAACCTGCTGCCGAAGGTGGACCGCCGGGTGCTGACCGGCGCGACCGGCCTGCTGATCACCGTGCTGGCGCTGCAGATCACCGAGTTCACCGACTCCTACTACGCCTTCCTCGGTCTGATCGGCTCGGTGTTCGTGCCGATGTTCGCGGTACTGGCGGTCGACTACTTCCTCGGCGCCGGCCGGCGCGGCTGGAACCTCGCCGCCGACGCCCCGTCCCGCTGGCTGATGCTGCTGCCCTGGGCGCTCGGCTTCGCCGTCTACCAGCTGATCGCGCCGACCGCGATCGCCGGCTGGTGGACGGACTTCTGGACCTCCGTGCAGGAGGCCCTGCACTTCACGCCCCAGGAGTGGACCTCGGCGTCCCTGTTCGGCTTCCTGGTGCCGGCCCTGGTCACCTGGGCGCTCACCCCGCTCACCCGCCGGACCCCCGCCGCCTGACGCCCGCGGGCCCGGTCGGGCCTGCGGCAGCGCGCCGGGAAGGGCGGACGACGAGGCGCGCGGGCGAAGACGGCCCCGCAGGTTGGGGCCGTCTTCGCCCGGGTGTCACTTCCGCCGCCTATCGTGGACGGCGTGACCAGCCCTGACCTCTCCCCGGCGGCGGCGCGCACCGCGCGGCCCGTCCAGGTGATCGCCCACCGCGGTTCCTCGCACGCCCTGCCCGAGCACACGCTCGCGGCCTACCGCCGGGCGCTCGACGAGGGCGCGGACGCGGTCGAGTGCGACGTCCGGGTGACGGCCGACGGGCATCTGGTCTGCGTGCACGACCGCCGGATCGGCCGGGTCTCGGACGGCCGCGGCACGGTCTCCTCGATGACGCTGGCCGAGCTGGAGGCGCACGACTTCGGCGCCTGGAAGACGGGGGAGCCGAGCGCGGACCCGGACCTGCGCGGCGTCCTGCGGCTGGAGAGCCTGCTGGAGCTGGTCACCGACTGCGGGCGCCCGGTGGACCTGGCGATCGAGACCAAGCACCCGGTCCGTTTCCGGGGCCGGGTGGAGTCCGAGCTGCTGCGGATGCTCGACCGGTTCAAGATCGGCGGGGCGCCGGAGGGCGACCGCCCGCAGGCCCGGATCATGAGCTTCTCCTCGCTGGCGCTGACCAGGGTGGCCGCCGCCGCGCCGGAGTACCCGCGGGTCTTCCTGTTCGAGCGGACGCTGCCCCTGCAGGGCCGGCTGCGCCCGGGCGCCTCGCTGCCCGGCGGGGCCCGGATCGCCGGCCCGGGCATCGACCTGGTGCGGGCCCGGCCCCGGCTGGTGACCCGGCTGCGGGAGCTCGGCCACCAGGTGCACGTCTGGACCGTGGACGAGCCGGCCGACGTCGAGCTCTGCCTGGAGCTCGGGGTCTCGGGGATCATCACCAACCGCCCGGCGGAGGTCCTGGCCCAGCTCGGCCGCTGAACCGGTCCGCCGCGGAACGCCGTCCCTCGCGCCCCACGGGTTTCTCCGGCTATTTCCGGCCCCCCGAGACCCGGTGGCCGCGCGCCCCGCTCCGGAATCACCCGGCACTTCCGCCCCGGCGGACCGCGATCGCTTGGGTAGGGCTCAAACCTTCATCCGCCGTTTTCTGACGGAAATCATGCGTTCTCACGACAGAGGGTGAGCAGGGAATCACCTGCAGCGCACCGTGCGTCGCCCGGCTTGAAATGTCCGCGCGGGATCGCCGTACGGTCGTTTCCGACCCATTACCAAGGGGCATCCATCCCTCGGCATACGCTGAAGGAGGTCCGGGGGTGGCGTTGATGGTGGCGCGTGAAGTGCCGACTTCATCGACCATGGCAGTGCCGCACGGCCCATCGAGTGTCGGGGTCGCACGGCGCCGACTGCGTCGAGATCTACGTGACCGGGAGATACCGGAACCGGTCATCGATGATGCTGTTCTGATCCTTTCCGAACTGCTGAGCAATGCCTGTCGTTACGCACGGCCGCTCGGCCCGCTGCCCGTGCTCGGACGCAGCGCCCGGGCCGAGATCGTCGACCAGATCCTCGTCGGCGTCCCCTCCGGTCCGGCCGAGCCGGCCAGGCCGGCCGGCGCTCCCGCGACGGGCGGCCCGGCCGTCCACGCCAGGAGCCGGGACGCGGGACAGGCCCGGCCGCAGGCCCACCCGGACGAGGGCGAGGGCAACGGCGGGGTGCTGGTCCGCTGGCAGCTGCACGCGGACGGGGTCCTCACTCTGGAGGTGACGGACGGCGGCGCGCAGACCCGGCCGTCCCCCGCCAGTCCGTCGCTGACCTCGCGCGGCGGCCGCGGGCTGAGCATCGTCGACCAGCTGTCCAGCGACTGGGGCGTGCGCGACGCGCCCGGCGAGGTCACGGTCTGGGCCGCCCTGCCCGCCCGGGCCCGGCACGCCCGGCGCACCGGCGGTGACGCCCGCAGCGCCTGAGCGTCGCCCGCGGCCGTCGGAGCGGGGCCCGGTTGGGGCCTCCGCGGAGCGCCGCCCACCGCGGTCCGGGCGTCGCCCCCACGGGGTACTCCCCGCCCCGGCGCGTGCCCACGGGCCGGGGGAACGTCAGTAGGCTGCCCGGAGCACACCGAAACCGCCACCGGGAGAGCCGCACCATGGGCAAGAAGGCCGCCAAGAAGGCGCCGCAGCGCAGCCAGTCCACCACCGCCGTCACGGGCGAGATCCCCGTGGTCGGGGCCCGCGAGAACTGCCCCTGCGGTTCGGGCCGCCGGTACAAGGCCTGCCACGGCCGGGAGGCCTCGCACGCCGTGCAGGAGCTGGTGCACCGCCCGTTCGAGGGGCTGTCCGGCGAGGCCGACTGGGTGGCGCTGCGCGAGCTGGTCCCGGCCGCGACCGTGCCGCTGACGCTGGCCGCCGGGGTGGCCGAGGCCGCCAACGGTGACGTCCCGTCCGTGACCCTGGCCACCGTGCTGCCGCTGGCCTGGCCGGCGCTGCGCCGCCAGGACGGTTCGATCCTGCTCGGCCTGCAGACCCAGTCCGCCTCCGGTGACCTGAGCCGTGACCTGGCGGACGCCCTGGAGCTGGCGCTGGCCGCCGAGCCCGGCTCGCCCGTCCCGGCCCGCCGGACCGTGCCGGGCGGCCGCCGCCTGCAGGACCTGCTGGACACCACGGCCGAGTTCACGCCCGCCGTGCACACCGGCTTCGAGTTCTGGCTGGAGGACGCCGAGACCGCCACCGGCGAGGTGGCCGCCTCCCTGGAGCGCGCCAACGCCTCGGCGATCCCGACCGAGAAGCTCACCGGCGTGGACTCCGCGTACTGGTGCGGCACCCCGGACAAGAACCACCTGCGCTGGGTGATGACCGTGCCGGAGGAGGAGCTGCTGGACGCGCTGGCCCGGCTCACCGCCGCCGACCTGTCCTCGCTCGGCCCGGACACCCGGCTGGTCGGCTCCTTCCGTGCGCACGGCCTGACCGTCCCGGTCTGGGACCTGCCGCTCGCCATGACCGCCACCGACTGCGAGAAGCCGGCCGCGGAGTTCGCCGAGCGGCTCGCCGCGACGCTGGCCGACCCGGCGCCGCTGACCGGCGAGGAGCGGCGGGCCCGCGCCAACCTGGTGAACCGTCAGGTCACTTTGAACTAAAGGGGACTCGGATCCGGGTGATACGCGTCACATTGGCCGCCGGTACGGCAATTTCCGGGCGGGCAGGGGCTCTTGGAAATTGGCGCGGGCGCGGATCCTTGTTACTGTCTAAAGAGTCCGGTCGCTGGTGCATCCCCCGTCGCCAGCGGCCGGATCTTTTGTTTTCCGGCCCCGGCCCGCTCCGACGGGTGGACCGTGCCCGATCAGTACCCGGCCGATCGGCCCGCCGGCCCGGCCGCGACCGACGCACCGGCCCCCGCCGCACCGGCCACGGGGGCCGAACGACAGGGGCCGGACGAGGCGCGGAAGCCCCGTCAGTACGCCGAGCGCCCGCTGTCCAGCTGGACCGTCGCCTCGACCAACTCCCCCAGCAGCGGCCCGACCTCGGGCAGCCACACACCGCCGTCGGCCGCCGGACGCGGCGGCAGCACCCAGCGCACCCCGCCGCCCGAGCCGCCGCCCGGCGGCAGCGCCAGGAAGCCGCCCGAGCCGTGGTAGCGCAACGAGCCCGGAACCCAAGGAAGTTGGGCGAGCATCTCGCCGAGCGCCTCCAGCGAGTAGGGGGCGACGAGCATCGCGTAGCGGCCGGGCATCGACAGGACCGGCCCCAGTGGCAGCCGCAGCGCCGCGAGGTAGGCGAGCGCCCGGGCACCGGCCGCCGCGGGCAGGCTGACCGCCGAGACCGTCCCGCCGGTCGCCGCGAGCACCGGCGCGTCCGGACTCTGCCGCTCCCACCACCACCGCACCATCCGGGCGTCGGTGGTGGCCGCCAGCAGCGACGGGTCGTGCGGGTGGGCTCCGGGGACGGAGCAGTCCGCGTCCCCGCACGAACAGTGGCCGCCGACCAGCAGCGTGCCGGGCACCACCGGCCAGCGGTGGTCGACCGCGGCGGCCAGGGCCGCGGCCAACCGGACGGAACGGACTGTCGACCGGCTCCTTGAGTTCTCGCGCATGGCGCTCGTTCCTTTCCGTGACCGCTCGGGTCGCTCCGGCCCCGCCGGCCGGCGGCCGGGGAAACGCCGCACGGGCCCGTACCGGGCCGGTGTGCTTGGCGAACGGCGTGGCGGGGATGGAGCACGGTGTGGAGCACGACATGAAAGAGCCGCGATGCGAACAGCCCTTGGAACGAGAATCCCGTATGCGACCGGATGGACGCCGCCCGGGCGCGGTTGGTTCCACCGTACGAGTGAGTGACTTCCGGCCGACCCGGCCGACGGGCGGCGAAAGCATACGATCCGGACGGCCGCGAGAGCCGTCCTGACGGTTCTGCCCGTTCTCCGGCGCTCCATGCCCGCGGGCCCGGCAGGGGCGCGCACGAACGGAGCGGGCCCCGGCCGGGCCCGGCGGGACGGAGAACCGGCCACCCGCGTCGTCATGGATCTGGACATGCCCCGAATGGCCTGTGTAGAAGTGGTGGCATTGCTGTCGATCAATGACGAGTAGTAGCGAATCGAGGCGAATCACGCCCTTTGGCCGTGCTCGCTCCCATCGGCCGTACCTGGGGGATCCGCATGACACGTACCACCGCGTCAGGAGTGGCGGCATGACTGAGTCCCACCCGTCGTCGACAGCCTCCGAGCCGGGCGATCCCCGTCGCCCCCGCGGGCTCTCGGTGCTCGACCATCCGGGCTTCCCCACGCCCCCCGCCGGACCGGCCGGGCAGCCGGGCTGCGCGGCCGACGAGCCGCCGGCCCGTACCGAACCGGCCGGCGGTACCGAACCGCCCGGCGCCCCGGAGGCCCGCCCGGCACCCCCGGCCGGGCTGCAGGACCGTTTGGCCGGACGGCTGTCCGATTTCACCAGCCTCCACGAGCACTCCGAGCGGCTGGCCCGCGCCCGCGGCCTGACGGCCACCCTGGAGGCCGTGCTGGCCTCCGGCGCCGCGCTGCTCGGCGCCGACCGCGCCCTGCTGGTCACCGCGCTGCCCGGCGGCGGCTCCAGCCAGCCGGTCGGGTACGGGCTCGACCGCGCCAGCCTCGGCGCGCTGGAGACGGTGCCCACCGAGCAGAGCCCGCTCGCCCGGCTGCTGCGCGAGCACGACCGGCACGACCGGCTGCAGTCGCGCGACCTCGCCACCGACCCCGCGATCGGCGCCCGGCTGCGCGAGCTCGCCGGCCACCTCCGCCTCGGCGGCTGCCACGGGCTGCCGCTCGCCACCGCCGAGGACGGCCCGCTGGCCGCCGTCCTCTGGTTCTACGACGAGCCCGCCGAGCCCACCGAGCGCCAGTGCGAGCTCGTCCGCCGGTACTGCGACGTCGCCGCTCCGCTGCTGGCCAAGGAACTCGAAGCGGACCGGGTCCGACGCACCACCGAGGCGCTCTGCCGCGGCCTGCTCCCGGACCGCCTCCCGCAGCCCGCCGGCCTGCGGCTGGCCGCCCGGCTCGTTCCGGCCGGGCTGGACCGCTCGGCCGGCAGCGACTGGTACGACGCCATCCCGCTGCCGGACGGCACCGTCGGCCTGACCGTCGGCAGCGTCTCCGGCGACGGTCCGGGCGCCGGCCCCTGCTCCGCCCCCGGTGCGGCCGCCGCGATGGGCCGGGTCCGGGCCGCGCTGCGGGCGTACGCCGTCCTGGAGGGCGAGGACCCGGTCTCCGTCCTGGGGGACCTGGAGCTGCTGCTCAAGACCACCGAGCCGGCCCGCAGCGCCACCGCCCTCTACGCCTGGATCGAGCCGGACGAGCGCCGGATCACCCTGGCCGGGGCCGGGCACTGCCCGCCGGTGCTGGTCACCCGGCAGGGCGCCGAGTTCGTGGAGACCTCGCTCTCCGCGCCGCTCGGCATGCTCTCCTGCTGGGAGGCGCCGGGCGTCGAGCTGACCGCCGGGCGAGGCGACACCCTGGTGCTCTACACCGAGGGCCTGGCCCGCCGCTGCGGCCCGACCCTGCACGCCGGACAGGCCAACCTGCGCCGGGCCGCCGCCGACGCCCCGCGCGACGTGCGGATCGACCCGGACCGGCTCTGCGCCCACCTGCTGGCCGTCTGCGCGGCCCGGGAGGCCGGGCCCGCCACCGACGACCTGATGGTGCTGGCCGCGCGCTTCGAGTAGCCGGCGGCGCCCGTGGCCGCGGCCCCGCGGCGGGGCTTCCCGGGCCGAGGCCGCCGGAGGCCGGGCGGCCGGGCGTCCGTACCATGGACGCACGGCCGCCCACGTGTGTCGCGATCCGACGCCCCCCGGCCCTTCGCCCGGGGGACCCCCATGGGCGGCACCCGCGCAAGGAGGCGACGTACGTGACCGAGGACCGCACCCCGGCAGTGGCCGAGAACCCCGAGGCCGCCGGCGGCGAGGAGCCGCAGGAGTTCAAGGGCCGCAAGAACGGCCTGTACTCGGAGGTCTCCGACGAGCTCGCCGCCTCGATGAAGTCCGGCTGGGCCGACACCGAGCTGCACGGCCTCACCCCGGTCGCCCAGGCCCCGTACGCCGCCGAGCGCCGCGCCCGGCTCTCCGCCGCCTTCCCCGGCGAGCGCCTGGTCGTGCCGGCCGGCACCCTGCGGGTCCGGGCCAACGACACCGACTACAACTTCCGCGCCGCCAGCGAGTACGTGCACCTCACCGGTGACCAGACCGAGGACGCGGTGCTGGTCGCCGAGCCCACCGGCGCGGCCGGCCACGACTTCGGCCTCTACCTGCTGCCGCGCTCCGACCGCGAGAACGGCGAGTTCTGGCTGGACGGCTACGGCGAGCTGTGGGTCGGCCGCCGCCACAGCCTCACCGAGCAGGAGCAGCTGCTCGGCCTGCCGGTCCGCGACGTCCGCAAGGCCGCCGAGGAGCTGGCCGGGCGCGCCAAGGCCGACGCCGTGCCGACCCGGATCGTGCGCGGCTACGACGCCGGTCTGGAGTCCGCGCTCGCCGAGGTGCTGGACGCCGACAAGGACGCCGGGCTCAAGGAGTTCCTGAGCGGCCTGCGACTGGTCAAGGACGAGTGGGAGATCGGCGAGCTGCGGGCCGCCTGCACCGCCACGGTCAACGGCTTCACCGACGTGGTGCGCGAGCTCGGCCAGGCCGTCGCCACCTCCGAGCGCTGGATCGAGGGCACCTTCTGGCGCCGCGCCCGGGTCGAGGGCAACGACGTCGGCTACGGCTCCATCTGCGCCGCCGGCCCGCACGCGACCACCCTGCACTGGGTGCGCAACGACGGCGAGGTCCGCCCGGGCGAGCTGCTGCTGCTGGACGCCGGCGTGGAGACGCACAGCCTCTACACCGCCGACGTGACCCGCACGCTGCCGATCGACGGCCGGTTCAACGAGCTCCAGCGCAAGATCTACCAGGCGGTGTACGACGCCCAGGAGGCCGGCATCGCGGCGGTGAAGCCCGGCGCCCGGTTCCGGGACTTCCACGACGCCTCGCAGCGCGTGCTGGCCGAGCGCCTGCTCGCCTGGGGCCTGCTGGACGCCTCGGTGTACGACCTGGAGAAGGTGCTGGAGCTGGGCCTGCAGCGCCGCTGGACCCTGCACGGCACCGGCCACATGCTCGGCCTGGACGTCCACGACTGCGCGCACTCCCGCACCGAGGAGCACGTCGACGCGCTGCTGGTGCCCGGCATGGTGCTCACCGTCGAGCCCGGCCTGTACTTCCAGCAGGACGACCTGACCGTGCCCGAGGAGTACCGGGGCATCGGCGTCCGGATCGAGGACGACATCCTGGTCACCGCCGACGGCAACGAGAACCTCTCGGCGGGCCTGCCCCGCCGCGCCGAGGACGTCGAGGCGTGGATGGCCTCGCTGGCCTGAGCCCGACCGGCACGCCACGGGCCCGGCTCCCCGGTGGGGGCCGGGCCCGCGGCGCGCGCGCTACTTGGCGACCACCCGGACCGGGACGGTGCGGGTCCCGATGACGGTGGGCGGCCCCTGCTCGGGGGCCACCAGCGCGCTGACGGTCACCGGCATGACCCCGGCGCCGTCCTGGGCCGTCAGCTTCATCCGGTACCTGATGGTGAAGGCGTTCCCCGGTGCCAGCGGGCCGGCGTCGTCGAAGACCGGCTTGCCCGCCGCCGGCGGGGCGATGGTCAGGGCCTTCCACGATCCCGCGCCGTTCGCGCGCTCCAGCGTGCCGGTCACGGCGCCCTTGCTCCCGGCGTAGGACTCCGCGACCAGCTGGGGCACCACCTGGGCGTAGCTGGTCCGGCCGGTGTTCTTGAAGGTCACGACGAACTCCACCGGAGTGCCGTCGTTCGGGAGCTGCTGACCCGTGGTGAGACCCTCCACGGTGACGCTGATGTCGTTCTGGCCCGCCACCGAGGGTGCCTGACGGCCGCTGAGGTCGATGGTGTCGAGGATCGACACCAGACCCGGCTGGTAGTCCGGCTTGAGACCGTTCGCCGTGATGAACACCTGATCGTCCTTCAGGCCCCACATCTGGGCCGTGAAGTCCTCCCCGGGCTTGCAGGTCACCTGCCACTGCGTCTTCGAGATCGCCCGCCCGGCCACGATGTCACGGCTCTTGGCCGGCTCGCCGATCTTCGTGTAGGGCCCGGTGGGGACGTAGGGGTGTCCCCAGACCGGGCAGCTGGGCTGGTGGCTGAAGCCGGACGAGGAGTCCAGGTCGAACGCCGTCGGCCAGATCGCGTGCTCGGCCTCGTCGGCGGTGTTGTACGCGGTGATCAGCACGCCGTAGGGCTCACAGGCCTCCTGGGTCCAACCCGGCTGGGCACCCGTGGGCGCGCCCGGGCTCAGGACGCACAGACTGGTCCCCGCCGGGTCCGGCGGCACGACCCGCCAACCCGCCGGCACCTTGAACTTCACGCCCCGGAACGTGTACGGGGTCGCGGCCGTCGTGGGTGGGGCGGTGCTGCTCTGGGTGCTGCGCGGGGTGGCGGCGCCGCCCGGGACGGCCGGCTCGCCGGTGCCCGTGGGGTCGGCCGCCGGGGCGGAGGTCTCGGTGCCGGCCGCCGTCGGAGTGTCGGCGGGGGTCGGCTCCTCGGTCGGGACCGCGCTGGGGCTCGGGCTCGCGGAGGCCGTGACGGTGGCCGCCGGGCCGGGACCGCCCCGGTCGGCCACCGTGTCGCCGCGGAAGCCGAGCACGCCGAACGCCATCGCGGCGGCCAGGCCGAACAGCGGCACGGCGGCGAGGTAGACGGGCTTGAGCCGGCGCAGCCGCCGGGTCGGGGGCGCGGCCGGGCGCAGGTCGTGTGCGGTGATCTGCATCGCTCTGGCGTTCATCGCCTCGCGGAGCAGCCGTTCCATCGGGGTGTCGTCCGGCCCGTCACCGTCACCGCCGGTCCGGCGGGGAAGCTTGTCGGTCATCGAACCTTCTCCAGATGCTTTTCCAAGGCGTCCAAGGCCCGGCTGGCGGTGGACTTCACTGCGCCCCGGGAGAGCCCCAGGGTTTCCGCTATCTGTGCTTCGGACATGTCCGACCAGTAGCGCAGCACCAGCACCTCGCGTTGGCGGGAGGTCAGCTCCCGCAGGGCGACCAGGACGCGCCGGTGCTCGTCGTTGAGCACCGCGTGCTCCTCGGCCGACGGCGCGTCGGCCTCGTGCGGGGGGACGTACTCGCGGGCGGTCTTGCGGCGGCGCAGCATCGAGCGGGCGCCGTTGACCACGCTGGTGCGCAGGTACCCGAGGGCGTTGTCCAGGTCGTCCAGCTGCTCGCCGTGGCGCTGGTAGAGCTGGGTGAAGGCCTCCTGCACGACGTCCTCGGCGAGGTCCTGGTGGTCGACCAGCAGGACGGCCATCCGCACCAGGCCCAGCCGGTGCGCGTGGTAGAGGCCGGTCAGGGTGGGGCGTTCCGCCGCCTCCTGCTTGCGCCCGCCGCGCAGCAGCCGCAGCCCCGACCGGCGCCGCACCGCCTCCTGCTCGGAGCTCGACGGGGCGCCGTCCGACGAGGCGTCCCGGGGAGCCGCCGCCCCGCCCGCCTCCCGCGCGCCGAAGAGCGGTCCGACCAGCCCGGCGCGGAGGAAGCCGCCGCTCCTCCCGCCTCCCACGATTGGCCCGATGGCCATGGACATCCGCGTTCTGCTTTCCCCCAGGGACGGTTCCCGGCGTGGACCGGACCGTCATGACACATGATCAAGATCGTGATCGGCGGGAATCCTGCCATCGCCTCGACCGCCGGCAGAACCCGCCCCCCACTGGTGATGGACGTGCGAGGAGGGCGGAGGTTGCAGGTGGCTTCGCAGAAGTTTTCGACCTGGCCGGAACGGCTACACTCACCCGCATCCCGCCACCGCCGCCCAGTCCGAGGGGACCTCATGGCCGACCAGCAGACCACCGGCCCGGTGGCCGTCGCGATCGGACGGCGGCCGGAGCCGGTGCACGATGTCGCGGTGTACGCCTTCGACGGCATGACGCCGTTCGAACTCGGCGTGGTGGTCGAGGTGTTCGGGCTGGCGCGGCCCGAGCTGAGCGGCCTGCTGGCCGCCCCCTGGTACGGGCTCAAGGTCTGCGCCGACCGGCCGGACACCGCGCTGCGGTCGGTCGGCGGCTTCTCGCTGACGGCGCATCACGGCCTGGACGACCTCGCCGCCGCCGACACCGTGGTGGTCCCCGGAGTCCCGAACGCCTTCAGCGGCGAGGTCTCCCCCGGGCTGGTCGCCGCGCTGCGAACGGCGCACGAGCGCGGTGCGCGGATCGTCTCGATCTGCTCCGGCGCCTTCGCACTGGCCGCCGCCGGCCTGCTGGACGGCCGCGAGGCCACCACCCACTGGCGGTACGCCGAACTGCTCCAGCGCCGCCACCCGTCGGTCCGGGTCAATCCGGACGTGCTGTACGTGGACAGCGGCTCCGTCCTGACCAGCGCGGGCAGCGCCGCCGGGATCGACCTCTGCCTCCACCTGGTCCGCCGGGACCACGGTGCCAAGGTGGCCAACAGCGTGGCCCGCCGCTTCGTGGTGCCGCCGCACCGGGACGGCGGGCAGGCCCAGTTCATCGAGGCGGCGGTCCGGCCGGTCGACGAGGAGGACGACGGGATCGCCCGTTCCATGCAGTGGGCGCTGGACCACCTGTCCGCCCCGCTGACGATCTCCCTGCTGGCCCGGGCCGCCCAGATGTCCGACCGCTCGTACCTGCGGCACTTCACCGCCCGCAACGGCACCAGCCCGATGCGCTGGGTGATCAGCCAGCGCGTCGCGGCCAGCCTGCCGCTGCTCGAATCGCCGGACGGGTCGGTGGAGGAGATCGCCACCGCCGTCGGCTTCGAGAGTGCCGCGACCTTCCGGCACCACTTCGGCCGGGTGATGCGCACCTCCCCGACCGCCTACCGGCGCGGCTTCGGACGCGGCGTGGCCTGAAGCCGGGCGTGGCCCGGGCCAGGACACGGCCCGGGCCTGCGCGTGGCCCGGGCCGGCGGCCCTATGCCTGCTCTCCGGTGCGGAAGGCCGCGTTGGCGAGCATCGCGTCGTGCAGCCACCGGGCGAGGCCCGGGGCGAGCTCCTCGTAGGTGGCGGTGAACCGCGGGTCCGCGACGTACATGCCGGCGATACCGCGGTGGATCTCGAAGGTGCAGTCGTAGAAGTTGTCGCAGATGTGCTGCCGGTGGACCTCGGCGAGGTCCATGGCCGGACCGCCGTCGGCCGGTTCGCCGGCGGTGAAGGCCGCCACCAGACGGGCGTTGAGCGCGTCCGTCTCGGCCTTGATCCGCTCCCAGTCGCCCTTGTCGTAACCACCGGTGCGGCGCTGGGACTGCGCCCAGGCGTCGGTGTCGCCCCAGCGCTGCTCGGCCTCGGCCTCCCACTCCTCCCGGTAGGACTCGCCGAAGACCTCGAACTTCTCCTCCGGGGTCAGCTGGATCCCCATCTTCTGTGCCTCCATGGCGTGTTCGACGGCCGCGGCCAGGTCTTGGAGGTGGCTGATGCGGTCGGTCAGCAGTCGGTGCTGGCGCCGCAGGTGCTCGCTCGGGCTGACCGAGTGGTCGTCCAGGATGGCCGCGATCTCTTCCAGGGGGAACCCGAGTTCGCGGTAGAACAGGATCTGCTGCAGCCGGTCGAGGTCGGTGTCCTGGTACCGGCGGTAGCCGGCCGGGGTACGCCCCTGCGGGGCGAGCAGTCCGATCTCGTCGTAGTGGTGCAGGGTGCGGACGGTGACCTTGGCGATCTTCGCCACGGCACCGACCGAGTAGCCGCCGCTCATCCGGGCGCTCCCTTCTCGTTGGCCACGACTCTCCCGCCTCCCGTTGCGTGAGGGTCAAGCCCAGTCTTCCGGCGCGGCGGCGCGGGGGCGGCCCGCGCCGCGACGCCCGCCCCGCCCGGTCCGTCCCGTCCTGCCACGCCCGTCCGGTCACGTCGCGCCACGCCCGCCCCGCCCGTCCCGGTCCGCGCCGGGGGCCGTCGGCCCCGTGCGAGTCTCCGAGCGGACGGCCCCGGACGGGCCCCGGCTTGGACGAAGCCGCCTATTGCCGGGCCGGACGGCAGCCGCCAGCATGGCGCCATGACCACCACCGCTGCGCCCCTGGTACGACGGCTGGCCGCGGAGGCGGTCGGTACGGCCGCGCTGGCCGCCGTCGTGGTCGGCTCGGGCATCCACGCCGCCGCGCTGAGCCAGGACGGCGGGGTCCGGTTCCTGGCCAACGTCGGTGCCTCCGCGCTGGCCCTGGCCGTCCTGATCGAGCTGTTCGGCCCGCTCTCCGGCGGGCACTTCAACCCGCTGGTGACGGCCGGCGCGTGGTGGGCCGGCCGGCGCGACGGCAGCGGGCCGACGCTGCCCGAACTCGGCGGGTATGCCGCCGCGCAGCTGGCCGGCGCGGTCGCGGGGACGGGCCTGGCCAACGCGATGTTCGGGCGGCCGTTCGTCGAGCCCTCCGGACACGGCCGGGACGGCGGAGCGCTCTGGCTCGGCGAGGCGGTGGCCACCGGGACGCTGTTGCTGGTCGTCGCCGGGCTGAGCGGCAGCGGACGCGGCCGCCTGGTGCCGGCGGCGGTCGGTCTCTGGGTCGCGGCGGCCTGCTGGGCCACCTCCTCCGGCGGGTTCGCCAATCCGGCGGTGACCCTGGGGCGGGCGCTGACCGACAGCTACACCGGGATCGCGCCCGGCTCCGTCCCCGGCTTCCTGCTCGCCCAACTGGCCGGGGCGGTGGCCGCGCTGGCACTGGGCGCGGTGCTGTTCACCCGCTCCGGACCGGTCCGGAGCCGGTCCGTGCCGGACGACGCGCGGGAGCTCGTCGCGGGCCGGTCCGCCGCGACCGGCTGAACCGTCGGCCGGCGCCCGAGCACCCACCGCCGTTCAGCCCGCGGCACCACCGCGCCCAGTGCCGTTCAGCCCGCGGCCCCCGCGGGCACGCGCTCGCGGCGCCGGGCGGCCCTGCCCCCGGTGTCTCCCCCGGGGCGCGGCCGGCGGCCCCGCCGGGTGGGCCAGAGCAGCACGTAGGCGGCCGACAGCACCACGAAGGCCAGCCGGACGAAGCCGCGCGCCGAGTCGGAGGGGATCAGCAGCGTGCCGCCGTACAGCGCGGCCAGCGCGATCCAGCTCCACCACGGCACCAGCCGCTGCTGGCCGACCGCGTCCCAGAGCAGGGTGCCGAGCAGGATCGAGGCCGTGTAGTAGGTGTAGACGCTGGGGTCGAACAGGATCCGGGCGTCCGCGCCCAGCAGGACGACGGCCGGCCACCGGCCGCGCCACACCGCGATGCTGCCCAGCGCGAGGCCCAGGCCGAACTGCAGCGGCCGGTCCCACCACGGCGTGGTCGGGTCGGTCACCCCGAACCACCGCAGCGCCGAGGCCGGCTGGTTGGGGATGGTGAACTTGGCGGCCGCCACCGTGTCCAGGTCGCCCAGGTAGAACGGCAGCCAGGCGACGGCCACCAGCCCGGCGAACCACAGCGCCGTGCGCAGCCAGGCCGGCCGGGGCAGCGCCAGGATCAGCGGGGCGAAGGCCAGCGCCCAGGGCTTGGAGTCCACCGCCAGCGCCAGGTAGACGGCGACCTGGACGGCCCGGCCCCGGCTGAGCGCGTGCGCGGCGAGGGTGGTGAAGAAGAGCGCCAGCACGTCGTCCAGGTGCGCGAAGCGGACCGAGACCTCCACCCACATCGGGATGAACGCCAGCCCGGCGACCAGCAGCCGCTGCTGCAGCCGGCGGTGGTTGGTGCCGGTGCCCAGGTAGTACCAGGCGGCGGTGCGGCCGACCAGGACGAGCATCACCAGGCCGAGCCCGGACATCGCGGCCTCGGCCACCAGCTGGCCGGTGTGCGCGGGGAACGGGCTGAAGAGCCGGGCGACGGCCAGGCTGACCGGACCGATCTGCAGTTCGGGGTGGTGGGCGTAGAGCGCGAGCCCGCCGTCGGTCTGGCCGCTGAAGAGCAGCTCCTCGCCCTGACGCAGGTAGTGCCAGGAGAAGCCGCCGCTGGGCTCGACCAGCAGGAACCAGAGGACCGTCCAGGCGACCAGCAGGACGTGGTGTCTGCGCACCGGCAGACCGGCGATCCGGCCGGTGGCGGCCTCGTAGTCGGTGGTGGACCGTGCCGACCGTGCTCCCCGCACCCCTGTACCTCTCCCGCGCCGAACCCCCCTTCGGCCGGTCATCCTATGTGACCCGACGGAAGCGACCGCGCCCCTCGGGTGTCCCTGGCAGGACACCCGAGGGGCGCGGTCGTCGGCCGGGCCGGGCGGACCCGGCGGTGCCGGGGCCCGGCGGGCCGGATGCCCGGGCTCGGCCCGGGCCGGGGTCAGCCCTGCTGGGCGGCCTTGCGGCGGCGGAGCAGCACGAGGGTGCCGGCGCCGACCGCGAGGACGGCGCCACCGGCGATGGCGATGCCGGTGGTGTCGTCACCGCCACCGGTCTGGGCCAGTGCCTTGTCGGCGTTGTCGGCCGCGTTCTTGGCCTTGGCGACGGCGGCCGGGGTGAGCTTCGGCGGCGTCACGGTCGGCACGGTCACCGGGAAGTCGATCGGCTCCTGGGCGCCGGTGCCGCCGGTGGACGGGGCGGAGGTGGTCGCACCGGTCGGCTGCGCGCTCGCCGAGGACGACGGGCTGGTCGACGCCGACGGGCTGGCCGACGCCGAGGTGGTGGCGGTGGGCGTCGCGGTGGGGGTGGGCGTGGCCGTGGCGGTCGCCGTGGGCGTGGCCGTGGCGGTCGTGGTGGGCGTGGCCGTGGCGGTCGTGGTGGGCGTCGCGGTGGCGGTGGCCGAGGGCGAGTGGCTGGGCGAGTGGCTCGGCGACTGGCTCGGCGAGTGGCTGGGCGACGGGCTGCCGGTCGGCTTGCCGGTGGTCTGGCTGGCGGTCGGGCTCGGCTTGCCGCCCCCGGCCTTGATGGTGAAGCCGGCGCCGGTGATGCCGTCGCAGCTGAAGTGGCCGTTGCCGACGGGCTCGTGGGACTGGTCGTCGAGCTGCTCGGAGAAGACGACCGGCACCACGCCGGCCTTGCCGAGCGGGGCGTCCTTGGTGAACGAGGCGCGGACCTTGATGGAGACGTCCTTGCCGCGGTTCACCGCGAGCATCGCGTCGTCGGAGTCGGCCCCGCCGAGCAGGATGAGCACCGCGTCGTCCTCGGAGTCCCCGCCGCCGGGGGCGACCGAGCCGGGCAGCCAGGCGCCGCCGGGCAGCTGGTACTCGACCTTGAGGTCGCCGGCCTCCAGGCTGCCCGCGCGGTTCTTGAACTTGAGCAGCGGGTAGAACACGAAGTCGTGCCGGGTCGAGTTGTCGATCCGGAAGGTGAACTCCCGGGCGTCGCCGCCCGCGATGAAGGTGTCCGGCACCCCGCGCACGGAGAGGTCCAGGCTCTGGCGCGAGGACTTGTCGGCCTGCGGTGCCGCGGTGGCGGACGGGGAGCCGGTGGTGCCGACGGCGACGGCGCCCTGGGCACCGGCCAGCACCATCGAAGAGGCGAGGGCGGCGGCGCCGGCGAGGGCGAAGCTGCGACGTATGGACATGGGCAAGGAAGACCTCACGGATGAGTCCGGGCGTGGCCCGGGAGCGCGGAAGGACTGGGTTGTCCGAACTGTGGTCCCCCCACGAAGCTGAAAGTCCGACGGAGACTACCGAAAGATCCAGCCAGATCGTAAGGCGGGTGCCACCCTTCGTGCACCACGCTGACCGGATACTGTCCGATTGGCCCAACTCCGTCACTCGGTAAGGCTTTTGTGCCATACCGTCAGATGACCGCAGGGTGACCGGTACACGTCCGGAACACCGCGTCCGACGGCGCCGCACTGGCGGGAAACCGCCGTCGGGCGGCCATGCTCCCACGGACCGCCGCCGGGGCCGGCCGGCCGGCCGGGCCTCCCCGCCCTCGTCGGAGCGGGCCGGCCGGTGGGTGGGCGTCAGCCCGCGAAGAAGGACTTGGCGGCGACCAGCGCCCGCTCGTCGTTCAGCACGTCGCCCGGCCGGGTGCCGTTGCCGAGCAGCGCGCCGCCCCAGCGCATGCCCATGTAGTCGGCGCAGAGCCGCAGGGTGGCGATCAGCGGGTCCGCCTTGTCCGGCTCGGTGGCCAGGGCGGTGACGGCCCAGATGGTGCCGCCGGAGAGCCGGGCGCGGAAGTCCGCCCCGGGCGCCCGCAGCCAGGCGGACCAGTGGTCGAGGTAGAGCTTGGCGCTGGTCGGCAGCGAGTACCAGTACACCGGGGCGACGAAGACCAGGTCGGTCGCGGCCAGGGTGGCGTCCAACAGGGTGCGTTCGTGGCCGGCCGGCTCGGGGAAGCCGCCGTCCTCACTGTGCCGGCGGTCCTCGAAGGGGGGCAGCGGGTGCTCGCTCAGCCGCAGCCACCGCTGCTCGGCACCGGGCGGCAGACTCGCCCCCGCGGCCAGCCGGGCCAGCTGTTCGGAGTTGCCGTCCGGGCGCGAACTGGCGTTCAGGAAGAGGAACGAACGCGGCGCAGCGGCGCCGGCGGTGTGCTCGGACATCAGGACCCCCGTGCGGATGGCGACAGAAGGCCCGAGCGTACGACAGCCCTCCGACGGGCCCGGCGGCGACTACTCCGGCAGGCCCGCCCGGCGGCGGGCGACGGCCGCGACGGCCGCCCAGTCCTTCTCGCCGTCACCGTGCGCCAGGGCGTCGAGGAAGGCGTCCCGCAGCACGCTGCCGAAGGGCAGCGGCACGTGCGCCGCGGCGCCGGCGGTCAACGCGAGATCGACGTCCTTGAGACCCAGCGGCAGCTTGAAACCGGCCGGTTCGTACCGGCGCTCGGCGACCATCGCCCCGTAACCGGAGTAGACCGGCCCGGGGAAGAGCGTGGCGGTGAGCATCTCGACCAGATCGGTCGGGCGGACGCCGTTGGCCTCGGCCAGGCTGCACGCCTCGGCCATCGACTCGATCGCGCAGGCCAGCAGGAAGTTGGCGCTGATCTTGGCGGTGTTGGCCTGGCGCGGGTGCTCGCCGAAGTGCCACGTCCGCCGCCCCATCGCGGCGAGCAGCGGTTCGGCCAGGGCGAGCGCCTCCGGGGCCCCGGCGGCCAGGATGTTCAGCTCGCCGGCCGCCGCCACGGGGGGCCGGCCGAGGACCGGCGCGGCGACGTAGCCGATGCCGTGCTCGGCGTGCAGGGCCTCGGCCCGCTCCGCGAGCGCCACCGAGACCGTGGCCATGTTGACGTGCAGGGTGGCCCGGGCGCCGGCCAGCAGGGCCGGATCGAGCAGCAGCCGCTCGAACGCGGCGTCGTCGGCGAGCATGGAGACCACCGCCTCGGCGGCGAACGCACCGGTCGGCCCGTCGGCCGCCTCGGCGCCCCGGTCGACCAGCGCGGCCACCGGCCCGGGCGAGCGGTTCCAGACCCGCACCCGGTACCCGGCCCGCAGCAGGCTGGCGGCCATGCCCTGCCCCATCGCGCCGAGCCCCACGAAGCCGACCGTCGTCACTGCCATCGCCCACTCCCGTCGTCGCCGCCCGGCGGACCGCGCCACGGACCGCCGGGCCGGAGCCACCGGTACGGCGAACCGGGCACGTCGAAGCGGGCGGGCCGGTCCGACGGAGCCGTCGGACCACGATCCATGCCGCCCCGACTGTACGTCAGCCCGCCGCCCCGGCCGTGCTCAGGCGCACGCGTGCTCCGGCAGCCGGGCCCGGCCCGACTCCAGTTCGGCGACGACCCGGTGGCGCAGCAGTTCGTACTGGGCCTGGAGCCGGCCCGGGCGCTGCGGGCGGGCGACCGGCCGGCCGGGGCCGACCCGCTCGTCGGGGCCGAACTGCTCGCGGGTGAGGTCGATCTCGAAGCCGGTCGCGAACCGGTTCCACCAGTGCAGGTCCGTCCGGACACCGCCGACGTGCACCTCGCCCATCATGAGCTCGCCGCCGAGCAGGTCGTGCAGGACCATCGCGGTGACCCCGCACTGGCCGCGGGCGGGATTGTCGGGATGCCAGTGGGCCAGGTCCTCGGGCGCACAGGTGTCGACACCCCAGGAGGAGCGGATCGCACGTTCGATGTCGTTGAGGGTCCACGCCGTCATAGCGGGAAGCCTGCCACGCCCCACTGACAGCGGCACAGGCTTTTCAGTGGGCCACCCCGTGTTCTGCGGTGACCTTCTCGATCTTCACCCGTACGAGCAGCTCGCCGGGGACGCCGTTACGGGCGCCGTACTGCTCGGCGAGTTCCTCGCCCATGTACCGGGCGGCGATCCGGGTGGCCCAGTCGCGCACCTCGGGCAGATCGTCGCTCAGCCGGGCGGTGCCCTGGACGAGGGCGTAGGAGAAGGGCGGCCGGTCGTCGTCCACGCAGAGCATCACCCGGCCGTCGCGGGCCAGCGTGCGGCCCTTCACCGTGCCGGCGCCGGTGTTGAACACGATCTCGTCGCCGTCCAGCAGGAACCAGACCGGCGCGACGTGCGGGCGGCCGTCGGCCCGGGTGGTGGCGATCTTGGCGGTACGGGTGCCGGCGGCGAGGAAGGCGCGCCACTCGGTCTCGGTCATGTGAGGCATGCGCCCATCCTGGCCGCTGCGGCGCTCCGGCGCACCGGGTTCGCGGGGTGACCGGGCTCCCGGGTTCCCGGGGCGGATGCGCTGGGCGCGGGCGGGCGGCGGGCAGCGGCACGCGGGCATGCCGGTGCACCGGAGCGGTCGGGGGTCCGCTCCGGTGCACCGCGTCGCGTCGGGCGCCCGCGCGCCCGCCGGGCGCTACTTGCCGAGCGCCGCGACGCCCGCCTGGGCGAACTGCTCGTCCAGGTCGCCGCTGGGCGCGCCCGCGACGCCGATGCCCGCGATCGGCGCGCCCTTGGCCTGCACCGGGGCGCCGCCGGCCAGGAACAGCGTGCCCGGGATGTCCTTGAGGTTCGGCGCCTGCGCCAGCCGCTTGGCCAGCTCGGAGGTCGGCGCGTTCCAGGAGACCGCCGTGAACGCCTTGCGCTCGGCGGACTCCGGCGACTGCGGGCCGGCGCCGTCACCCTTGAGCAGCACCCGGGTGATGCCGTCGCGGTCCACCACCGCGACCGTGACGTGCTGGCCGGCCTTGGTGGCCGCGTCCAGGGTGGCCTGGGCGGCCTTGGTGGCGGCCTCGATGGTCAGGCCGGTGGTCTGGGTGAGGTTCTTGTTCTGGGTGTCGGCCTTCACCGCGGCGGCGGCGGCCGGAGCCTCGGTGGTGTCCGCACTGGCCGAGACGGCGCCGACGGTGGCGGCGGCCAGCGCGGCGGCGGCGACGGTACCGGTCAGCACACGGGTACGCAGGGAGGTCTTCTTCATGGTCGGGCTCCTCGTCGGATCGGTCGGTGCCACGGCCGGGATCTGGGGGCCAGGTCGGGCTCGGCGGCTTCGGTACCGATCCTCCGGCCGCCGGGCCCCCGGGCACATCGACGGTCCGGCGGCCGCTCGCGCGCAGGATGGAGGACGCTCCCGTCAACCGATCGGCTGATGCGCGGCCCGGTCGGACGGGTCACCATCGAGGGATCGGACCAGGTCAGCGCGGTGGGCCGCAGTGCCGACCGCAGAGAGCCGCCCGCAGAGGGGCGACCGCAGAGTGGAAGGAGCCGCTTCGTGCCGCAGGACCGTCCCGCCGGCGGCGAACCGGCCACCGGTGCCACCGCCCAGGCCCCCGCGGGCCCGGCGGCAGCCCCCGACCCGGCGGTCCCGCCCGGACCGGCGAACCCGCCCGACCCGGCGGACCTTTCCGGCCCGGCGGACCTTTCCGGCCCCGGGGCCGACAATCCGGACGACGGCCGGCTGGCCGTCCTGCTCGACTCCGCCTTCCTGCTGCTGCTCGCCACCTCGCTCAGCCGCTACCTCAGCCACCACCCCGGCAACCCCCGCATCCCCTGGGTGATCGGCCTCGGCCTCGCCCTGGCCGCCGCCCAGCCGGTCGGCTCCTGGCTGGCCCACCGCCGCCCGCCCGCCCCCGGGCGCCGTCGCAGGCTCTGGCCGCTGGCCCTGGTGGTCGCCCTCTGGGTCGTCCTGGTACTGGTCGCGCCGAGCTTCGCCTGGTGCGCCGTCCCGCTGGTCTACACCGCCCTGCGCACGCTGCCCGCCCGGGCGGCGATCCCGCTGGTGGCCGCGCTCACCCTGCTGGTGGTGATCGGCGAGGTCCGGCTGCCGGGCGGGGTGGACGCCAACCTGGTGCTGCTGCCGCCGGCCGTGGCAGCGCTCGCCACCGCCGTCTTCCTGTACATGGAACGGCAGGCCGAGCGGCAGCGGGCGCTGATCGCGGACCTCGTCCGCACCCGGCGCGAACTCGCCGCCACCGAGCGCCGGGAGGGCACTCTGGCCGAGCGCGAACGGCTGGCCATGGAGATCCACGACACCCTGGCGCAGGGGCTGTCCAGCCAGCAGATGCTGCTGCAGGCCGCCGACCGCACCTGGGAGGCCGATCCGGCGACCGCCCGCGCCCATGTCCGGACCGCCGCCGAGGTGGCGGCCCGCAACCTCGCCGAGGCCCGCCGCTTCGTTCACGACCTCGCGCCCGCCGAGCTCGCCGACGGGCGCACCCTCGACCAGGCGCTGCGCTCGCTCGCCGAGCGGGAGTCCGCCGAGAGCGGGCTGCCGGTCCGGTTCCACCTGGACGGCGCCCCGGTGCCACTGCCCGCCGCCGCGCAGTCCGCGCTGCTGCGGATCGCCCAGGGCGCGCTGGCCAACGTCCGGGAGCACGCCGGGGCCTCGGCCGCCGCGCTGACCCTGTCCTTCCTCGGCGACCAGGCCGTCCTGGACGTCGCCGACGACGGCCGGGGGTTCCGGCCCGCCCGGCCGGGCGGCGGCTCCGGCGCGCCGGAGCCCGGCAGCGGCGGGCGCGGGCACGGTCTGCCCGCGATGCGGGCGCGGCTGCGCCAGCTCGGTGGCACGCTGACCGTCGAGAGCACCCCCGGCGAGGGCACCGTCGTCTCCGCCGCGATCCCGCTGGAGCCCCGACGAACCCCCCTGGAGCCCCGATGAGCACCGCCCCCTCGACCCCGCCGGTGCGGCTGCTGGTCTGCGACGACCACGCCGTGGTCCGGGCCGGCCTGCTGGCGCTGCTGGCCAGCGCCGGTGACATCGAGGTGGTCGGCGAGGCGAGCACCGGCGAGGAGGCGGTCGCCCTGGCCGGTGCGCTGGCGCCGCAGGTCGTGCTGATGGACCTCCAGCTCGGCGAGGGCATCGACGGCGTCGAGGCGACCCGGCGGATCACCGCCGCACCGGGCGCGCCGCACGTCCTGGTCCTCACCACCTACGACACCGACGCCGACATCACCCGGGCGATCGGGGCGGGCGCCACCGGCTACCTGCTGAAGGCCGAGCGGCCCGAGGAGCTGTTCGCGGCGGTGCACGCGGCCGCGCGCGGCCGGACCGTACTGTCCCCGCCGGTCGCCTCCCGGGTGATGGCTCAGATGCGGTCCCCCGTACCGCAGTTGACCGAACGTGAGCAGGAGATCCTGGCCCAGCTCGGACAGGGGCTCGGCAACCGGGAGATCGCCCGGGCGCTGTTCATCAGCGAAGCCACCGTGAAGACCCATCTGAGCCGGATCTACGACAAGTTGGGCGTGGACACCAGGGCCGGCGCGGTGGCCGTGGCCAAGGAGCGCCGGCTGCTGCGCTGAGCGCCCGTCCGGTGCCGCTGCGTGCCCGTCCCGCCCCGGAGTGTCGGATTCCGCGCCCCCGGGAGCCTCGCCCCCGAGTGTCGGATTCCGCGCCCCCGGGAGCCTCGCCCCGGGCCCGCCGTTCGCCCGGACGGGTGAGGCCGGAGACCTGTGGCCACCCTCCTCCGACACCGTTTCCTCACGCACCCGGAGCACCCGCGCCGGAGTCGGCACGCCCCGGCACCCGGCCGCTGACGGCGCGCCGCCCGCCTGCGTCCCACCCTCGGGCCGCCCTCGGCCCGCCCTCGGGCCGCCCGAACACGCCCGCCGGAATGTGGATGTTTCGTGGAACTCTCTATTGACAAACCAACCACTCGGTTTGTTAGCGTGGAGATCAACGACGCCTCCGGTGGTGGGGCCTCGCCGGGGTCTGTGCGAACCATCCTCGCCGGAGGGTGGCTGCCAGGGGGGTGCGGCGGGGGACCGGAGAGTCGGGGGGTACGGCGCGCCGATGCCGTGTGCGGAGAAGGCGCGGAGCGAGTCCGGGGGGACTCGCTCCGCGCCTTCTCAACACCCACCGGCCCAGGTCAGCCCAGGGCGCTCCAGAACGGACAGCGGATCTCCGGCAGTGCCGCCGATCCGCCTACCGCGTAAGGGCCTTCGGGACCGCCGGGCGCGCCCCGCACCGGCTCCGAACGGGCCACCCCCGGCGAGGTCGCGGTCAGCCGGGCCTCGCCCAGGGCACCGAACTCCAGCGCCAGCCGGTAGCCGTCCGGCGTGACCGCGGCGACTCCGGGCAACTCGCGACAGGCGTTCACCGAGGTGATGGTCCAGCCGCGCCGCCGCCACCCCGCCTCCACCATGGCCGGTAACTCGCCCCGCCGGGCGCCCGAGATGATCGTGACGATGTCCCGGCCGCGGCCGACGTACCACTGGACGCCGCCGTCGGCCGGTCCGGAGCCCGGCGGCGGCAGCCGCGCACCCGCACGGGGTGCGGCGCACCGCCAGGACAGCGCCGGCCGGACGGCGTCCAGCGTCCGCTGCAGCAGCCACTCACAGCGTTCGCCGGCGGCCACCTGGTCCACGACCGTCCGCGCGGGCCGCGCGAACGGCCCGGCGGGCTCCGGGCACCGGGGACCGGCCGGGTTCTCGACGTTCACTTCGGTTCCACCTGACTGCACCGGGCCCTCCGCGCTTCTCCCGGTGCTCGGCCCGGGAAGGGATTGCGTCACTCCGTGGACGGCGCGCCGAACCGGCACAGTTCCCCGCCCCGCCCGACACGCCGGACCGGCCCGGTCGACCGCCCCGCCCGGCCGCGCCGAACCGACACCGGACACCTCGTGGTCTTCGAGCACTCCGAGGCCTTCACCCCCACGGTCCGCACCTTCCTCGCCGCCGCGCGACCTGGCAGTGACCTGCGTCACATTCACGGCCGCCCTCGTCACATTCCCGGCGGCCGATCCGCTCAGAGGGTGTCGCGAACGAACGCCACCCCTCACAGACAGGAGGCAGCCGCAGATGAAGCTCACCATCCTCGCCGCCACCGGCGGCATCGGACGACACCTGCTCACCCAGGCCGTCGCGGCCGGCCACGACGTCACCGTCGTGGTCCGCACCCCGGCCAGGCTGGCCGACCCGGCCGGGAGCGGCCGCGCCCCGGCCGGCGTCCGGGTCGTCCGCGCCGATCTGGCCGTCGCCGACCCGGCCGAACTGCAGTCCGCGGTCGCCGGCTCGGACGCCGTCCTCTCCGGCCTCGGCGCCCGCTCCAGCGCCGAGGCCGGTGTCGCCTGGCGCGGCACCCGGGCGGTCATCACCGCGATGCGCGAGGTGGGCGCCCGGCGCCTGATCGTGGTCAGCGCGGCCCCGATCGGCGCCGTCCCCTCCCCCGCCCGCCCGCGGCCGCCCCGGCACGACCCGGGCGACGGCTTCTTCATGCGCCACCTCGCCGCCCCGCTCACCCGGGCGGCCCTGCGCACGCACTACGCCGACCTGGCCCGGATGGAGGACGAGATCCGCGCCGGCGGGCTGGACTGGACGATCGTCCGCCCGCCCCGGCTCACCGACCGGCCGCTCACCCGGGACTACCGGACGGCGTACGGGCGCAACCTCCGCCGCGGCCTGTCGGTCGCCCGCGCCGATGTCGCCCACTGCATGCTCGGCCTGGTCGACCGGCCCGATTCGGTCCACCGGACCGTCGGCATCGCCGACTGACCGGGGCCCCACCCCTGTTCCCGACCCATCGTCAGACCCCCGGCCGAACTCCGCCGACCGCTCCGGCCGGCGGGCCTACGACGGATTGCGACGGCGCGCCCGATGAACGACAACGACTCCCTGGCCCGGCGGTTCGAGCAGCACCGCCCCCATCTGCGGTCGGTGGCCTACCGGATGCTCGGCTCCCTGAGCGAGGCCGAGGACGCCGTCCAGGAGACCTGGTTCCGGCTCAGCCGCTCCGACGCCTCCCGCGTCGACAACCTGCCCGGCTGGCTGACCACCGTCGTCGGCCGGGTCTGCCTGGACCTGCTCCGCTCCCGCACCGCCCGGCGCGAGGCCCCGCTGGACACCCATGTGCCCGACCCGGTGATCACTCGCGCGGACACCGCCGACCCCGAACAGGCCGCGCTGCTGGCCGACTCGGTGGGCCTGGCCATGCTGGTGGTGCTGGACACCCTGCCGCCGGCCGAACGGCTCGCCTTCGTCCTGCACGACATGTTCGCGGTGCCGTTCGAGGAGCTCGCCCCGATCGTCGACCGCACCCCGGCCGCCACCCGCCAGCTCGCCAGCCGGGCCCGCCGCCGGGTCCGGGGCGCGGCCGCCCCGGAGACCGACCTCACCCGCCAGCGGGTCGTCGTCGACGCCTTCCTCGCGGCCTCCCGCAGCGGTGACTTCGACGCCCTGGTCGCCCTGCTCGACCCGGACATCACCCTGCGCGCCGACGTCGGCGCCACCGGGGCCGGCGGCTTCCCCGGCATCCAGCACCTCGTCCACGGCGCGCCCGCCGTCGCCCGGCAGGCGCTGCTCTTCCGCGGCCTGGCACCCTTCGCCCGCCCGGCCCTGATCAACGGCGCGCTCGGCCTGGTCACCGCCCCCGACGGGCGGCTCTTCTCCGTCCTGGCGCTGACCGTCGTGAACGACCGCATCACCGAGATCAACCTGCTCGCCGACCCCGACCGCCTTCGCGACCTCCCCGTCCCGCCGCTCTGAGCGGGGCCGTCGGAGGAAGAGCAGGAGCAGGAGCAGCAGCTGGACAAGCAGCAGCACACTTCACCGTCGCCCGCAAGACCCGTGACAGAACGTCCGATAATCGATCCTGCCGGGAACAGGAACTGATCGGTCGTCAGTTCACGGAGAGAGCGGGCCCACGCGTACCGCCAGCCCCGTTCGACCCGAATGAACGACCAGGAGACGATCGTGCGCATACTCTTCACCGGCCCGGCCGCGCCCAGCCACCTCTTCCCGATGGTGCCGACCGCGCAGGCCCTGCGCGCAGCCGGACACGAGGTCCTGTTCGCCAGCCCGAAGCCGATGGACCAGCTCCGGCAGGCCGGCTTCCCGATAGCCGAGATCGGCGACGGCCGGCCACTCCGGGAGGCCTTCGAGGAGGCCACCGGCGAGGAGGCCCGGTACTCCAGGCCGGACCTGGACCAGGACCAGATCTTCGACATGGCGGCCGCCGCCTTCGCCCACGCCTCCCGCTCCACCGTGGACGACCTGCTCGCCGTCGCCGGCGCGTGGGAGCCCGACCTGCTGATCCACGACTCCTGCCTGGCCTCCGCCCAGCTGGTCGCGGCCAAGCTCAAGATCCCGGCGGCGCTCCAGAACTTCGGCCTCACCTCCGGCCTCGACCTGGCCGGTCGGCTGGCCACCCACTTCACCGATGTCTACGAGGCGCACGGCGTGGCCGGCCCCGCCGAGACCACCCCGCTGGACATCGTCCCGGCCTCGCTCGGCGGCGACGGGGGCGGCCTGCGGATGCGCTACCTCCCCTACAACGGCGGCGGTGTCGTCCCCGGCGACCTGCTGCGCCGCGGCACCCGGCCGCGGGTCGCCGTCACCCTGGGCACCGTGGTCGCCGAGATGGACGGCGTGCACGCCATCAGCCGGCTGATCGAGGCCGCCGCCGGGGTCGACGCCGAGTTCCTGCTCGCCGTCGGCGAGGCCGACCTCAGCCACCTCGGTCCGCTCCCGGCCAACGTCCGCCCGCTGCCCTGGGTCCCGCTCGCGGAGCTGCTGCGCGTCTGCGACGCCGTGGTCCACCACGGCGGCTCCGGCAGCACGCTCACCGGTCTGCAGGCCGGCGTGCCCCAGCTGCTCCTCCCCCAGGGCGCCGACAACTTCGCCGTCGCCGACATCCTCACCGCCACCGGGGCCGCCCTGCGCTCGGCCTCGGCCGACGTCGACACCGCCCTGCTCACCCGCCTCGTCGAGGAGCCGGCGCTGCGCGAGGCCGCCGCCCGCCTCCGGGCCGACAACGAGGCCCTCCCCACCCCGGCCGCCCTCGTCCCCGACATCGAGGCCCTCGCCGCCGCCCCGCGCTGACCCGGCCCACCCCGCGGGGACGCCGCAGCCGCAGGTCGGGTGACCTGCGGCTGCGGCGTCCCCGGGCGTCCGCGGAGGTCCCGCCGTACCGGGCGTCCGCTCGGGCCGACCACTCGCCGCCGCCCGCTCAGGCCGCCCGTTCCCCGGCCCGCAGCGCGACCCGGGCCGGGAGCCAGGTGCCCACCGCGGCGAGCGCGGCCGCGCCGGCGACGACGATCACGAGCTGCCCCACCGGCACGGCGACTCCGGCCGTCCCCCGGGTGATGCCCCGGGCGTAGGTGGTGAGCACCGCGAAGGCGATCCCGAGTCCGAGCACGGTGGCGATCACGACGGAGGCCGCGGTCTCCCAGCCGAGCATCCGGCGGACCTGGCGGCGGGTGGTCCCGATCAGCCGCAGCGCGGTGAACTCCTGGCGGCGGTCGGTGATGCTCATCGCGAGGGTGTTGAGGACGGCGATCGCCACGAAGGCGATGATCAGGCCGAGCGTGACGTAGCCGATCTGGGCGCTCACCCGGTTGCCCGCGGACTGCGCGGTGGCGCGGTCCAGGACGCCGATGCCGGGCTCGGCCCGCAGCGCCGAGGCCAGCGCCTCCCGGGAGACCCCCTCGCCCCGGACCAGCAGGTTGTCGTCGAGCGGGACGTCGACGTGCGCGGCGACCGGGTCGTGCGCCAGCGTCAGGTCGCCGAAGCCCAGGCCCCGGGCGTACAGGGCGACGACGGTGACCTCGGCCGGGGTGCCGTCGGCGAGGGTGAGCCGGACCCGCTGACCGAGCCGGTAGCCCAGCCCGTCCGCGGCCGCCGCCGTGCCGTCCGCCAGCGCGCCGAGATCGCCCGCGGTCACCGCGAGGTCCAGGGTGTCGGTCAGCCGCTCGGGCGTGACCGCCTGCACGCTGCGCCTGGTCAGGCCGTCGCGGACCTGGGTGTGCAGCACCCGGGTCACCGTCCGCACGCCGGGGACGGCGGCGACCGAGGCGGCGGCGGAGGCGGGGACGCGCGGCCCGACCACGAAGTCGGCGACGCTGCCGCGGTCGCGCTGCGCACCCGCGGCGCCGTCCACGGTGGTCTGGGTGAACAGGATGGTGCAGGCCATCGCGACCAGCAGGGTCAGCGGCGTGACGACCGAGGCCAGCCGGTGCGCGGCGGCCCGCAGGTTGTGGGCGGCGAGGTAGCCGCCGACCCGGGACGCCCGCAGCGGCAGGCCCAGCACCGCGACCCCGGCCCGGGCCGCCAGCGGGCCGAGCAGGGACAGCGCCGTGCACCAGAGCAGGACGGCGACGAAGCAGGCCGGGGTGGAGGCCTGGTCCGAGTGCAGCACGGTGAGCACGGCGGTGAGCACGACGGAGCCCGCGGCCGCGACGACGCCGAGGACGACCCGCGCCCAGCCCGGCCGGGGCGGCTTGATCTCGGCCTCGCCGAGGGCCTCCACCGGCTTGATCGCGGTGGCCCGCCGGGCCGAGATCCGGGCGGCGCCCCAGCCGGCCAGCAGGGTGGCGCCGGCGGCGGCGATCGCGGGGAACGGAGAGAGCACCACGGGGAGGTTCGCGGGGATCACGTCCAGGGCGACGAACCGGTCCCGGAGCCAACTGCCCAGCGGCAGGCCGGCGGCGGCGCCCAGCACCCCGGCGGCCAGCCCCACCGCGAGCGCCTCGCCGCCTATCATCTTGCGGACCTGTCGCCCGGTCGCGGCGACGGCGCGCAGCACCGCGATCTCGCGCTGGCGCTGCTGGATCGAGAGGCCGAAGGTGCCGACCACGACCAGCAGGGCGACCAGCAGGGAGGTGCCGCCCAGCACACCGCCCATGCTGACCAGTCGGACCTGGGCGTTGGCGGCGTCGGGGAACTCCACCGGTCCGCGGTCGTCGCCGGTCCGGGCGAGGGCGACCGGGGCGACCTGCGTACCGGTGGCGGCGGTGGCGGTAGTGCTACCGGCCTGGGTGCTCCGGAGCAGGGCCGCGACGTCGGCGGCGGCCGACGGCGCCGCCGGGAACACGCCGATCGCACTGAACAGGCCGTCGTGGCCGGCCAGCTGCCGGGCCCGCTCGGGGGCGAAGAACACCCCGGCCTGGGCGTCGAAGACCTGGGCGGTGACGCCGACGACCCGCACGGTCAGCGTCTCCCCGGCGGTGCGGGCCCGCACGGTGGAGCCGACGGCGAGGTGGGTCCGGGCGGCCGTGCCGGCGTCCAGCACGACCTCGTCGGCGGCCGACGGCGCGGCCCCCGAGGCCAGGGTCAGGCCGGCCAGCGGCGCGGACTCCCAGCCGTGGCCCCAGGAGTTCGCCGTGGGGCCGCCGGGCAGCAGCACCGGGAACGTCACCTCGGTGCTGACGGACCGCACCGAGGGCAGCGCCGCGATCCGGTCGGCGAGCGCGGCGGGCACCCAGGCCCGGCCGGCGATCGGCTTGGCCTTCTCCTTGACCTTCCCCTTGCCCTTGTTCTGGACCTGGTGGACGTTCTGGTCCCCGGCGACCACGATCGGCGCGGCCGCGTAGCGCTCCGGCCGGACGCCGCCGAGCAGCCCGGTGGCCAGCAGCGTCCCGCAGCCGCAGACCAGCGCGGCGGCGCAGAACAGGGCGACGAAGGCCCCGGCGAATCCGGCCTTGCGGTGCCGGAGGGTGGCTACGGCGAAGCTGAACATCATCGGTTCCACGCTCCCAGGCGGATCATGCGGTCGGCGACCTTGGCGGCGGTCGGCGCGGACATCGTGTCGGCGACCCGGCCGTCGGCCAGGAAGAGCACCTCGTCGGCGTAGGAGGCGGCGACCGGGTCGTGGGTGACCATGACGATGGTCTGGCCGAGCTCCTCGACGGTCTGCCGGAGCAGGGTCAGGACTTCGCGGGCGGTCATGGTGTCCAGGGCGCCGGTGGGCTCGTCGGCGAAGAGCACCTCGGGGTCCGAGATCAGTGCCCGGGCGATGGCGACGCGCTGCTGCTGGCCGCCGGAGAGCTGGCCCGGGCGGTGTCCGGTCCGCTCCCGCAGCCCCACCCGCCCGACCAGCGCGGCCAGCCTGGCGGCGTCGGCACGGCGGCCCGCCAGGCGCAGCGGCAGCGTGATGTTCTGCTCGACGGTCAGCGACGGGACGAGGTTGAACGACTGGAACACGAACCCCGCGCGCTCCCGGCGCAGTTCGGTCAGCTTGGTCTCGCTGAGCCGCGACAGGTCGGTGTCCCCCAGCCGGACCGTCCCGGAGCTCGGCCGGTCCAGCCCGGCCGCGCAGTGCAGGAACGTGCTCTTGCCCGAACCGGAGGGCCCCATCACCGCGGTGAAGCCGCCCTTGGGCAGCCGCACCGTCACCTCGCGCAGCGCGGCGACCGCCCCCCGCCCCTTGCCGTACACCTTGCTCACAGCTTCCAACGTGATCGCTTCGCTCATGCCTCCAGCCTGCCGAGCCGCGAACTCCCGGCCCAGGGAACGGATCACGAGCGACCCGTGACATCGTCACGGGTAGGGTCATCGCATGATCAGACTCCTGCTGGCGGAGGACCAGCACGTGGTGCGCGGCGCGCTGGTGGCACTGCTGGAGCTGGAGCCCGACCTGGAGGTCGTCGCCCAGGCCGGCTCGGCCGACGACGTGGTGCCGCGCGCCCTCGTCGCCCTGCCCGACGTCGCGGTGCTCGACATCGAGATGCCCGGGCGCACCGACGGTCTCCAGGCAGCCGCGGCACTGAAGGAGAAGGTGCCGAACTGCCGAACCCTGATGCTCACTTCGAACGGCCGCCCCGGACTGCTCCGCCGCGCCCTGGACGCCAAGGTCGACGGCTTCCTGCTGAAGACCGCCCCGCCGGAGGAGCTGGTGGCGGCGATCCGGCAGGTGGCCGGCGGCGGCCGGGTGCTCGACCGGGGGCTCGCCGTCGCGGCCTGGGACCTCTCGGACAACCCGCTGACACCGCGGGAGAACGACGTGCTGCGGGAGCTGGCCGAGGGCGCCGAGCCCCCGGAGATCGCGGCGCGGCTGCACCTGTCGACGGGGACGGTCCGCAATGTGCTGACCGCGGTCGTCGGCAAGCTCAACGCCCGCAACCGGACCGACGCGGTACGCATCGCGCGTGAGGCGGGCTGGCTGTAGCCGCCGCGCCCGCCCGCGCCCGGCGCTCCGGGCGTCAGCCCGCGGTGACCGCCCCACGCAGCACCGGCCTCAGCCCGCGGGCACCTCGGCGCGCAGCAGGTACCAGCCGTCGTCCGGACCGGCCGCCAGGGTGCCGCCGATCGCGGCGAGGCGGACGGTCAGCCCGCCGATCCCGGAGCCGGGCGCGCTGACGCCGTCCGGCGCCCCGTCGTTCTCCACCTCCAGCCGCACCGCGTCCCCGGCCACCGAGGTGGCGATGCGCGCGTGGCGGGCGGCGCTGTGCCGCAGGATGTTGGTGACCGCCTCCCGGAGGACCACGCTCAGCACGGCGCCGGCCGCCGGCGGCACCGGGACGTCGTCGACCTCCACCGTGATCGCCGCCGCCTCCAGCACCCCGGCGGCCGAGGCGAGTTCGGCCTCGAAGGACAACCGGGGGCTGTCGCTCACCACCGTCCGCAGTTCGGTCTCGCCGCGTTCGGCCAGCCGCACGATGTCCCGCAGCTCGGCCCGGCCGCGGTCGGGGTCCGTGGCCGCCAGCCGCCGGGCCAGCTCGGCCTTGAGCAGGATCGCGGTCAGTCCGTGGCCGAGCAGGTCGTGCAGGTCACGGGCGGCGCGCAGGCGCTCGGTCACCACCGCGGCGCGGGTCAGCCCCGCCCCCGCTCGCTGGAGCTCCCGCACCAGCCGGGCCAGCCGCAGGACGCCGTAGACCACGACGCAGGTGATCAGGGCGTCGACGGCGGCGAGCAGCACGGGCACCGGCCCGCCGCCGGTGAGCACACCGCCGGCCACCGCCGCCGCGACGGCGAGGGCCGCGCCGGCCCGGAGCGGGAGGGCGAACAGCAGCGCACCCGCGAGGATGCCGACCGCGCCGATCCAGTTCCGCCCGGACCAGGGCAGCGGAACGAGGGCGATCACCGCCGAGGCGAGCAGCACGAGCCGGGCGTGGCGCGGCGAGTCCCGGGTCGCGAAGCGGATCTGGAGCAGGCAGAAGACCAGCAGGCAGGGTGCCCCGAGCGCGAGCAGCGGCACCGGGACGAGCAGCACGGCCTTGACGAAGAAGGTGCCCAGGACGAGGAGGTACAGGCCGAGCACGGTCCGCAGCTCGGGCGGGTCGGCCGCCTCCGCCGGCGCGGGCGTGGCCGCGACCGCCGCCCCGACGGCGAAGCGCCCGTCCGGCTCCAGACCGGCCGTCAGCCGACCGCCGACCTCGCGGACCCGGTCGGCGAGGCCGTCGAGCAGATCGGCGCCGAGCGCGGCCGTCGGCACGCCGTCACTGACCACCCGCAGCACCACCTGCCCGGCCCGCTCCCCGGTGACGATCTCGCACCGCCGCGCGTCACCGACCCGCACCACCGCCGTGACCGCCTCACGCAGCACCGCCGCCAGCACCGTCCCGGCCGGCCCGAGCGGCTCCGAGTGCCCGACCCGCAGGTCCGCGGCGATGCCCGCGGACGCCAGCAGCGCCCGGGCGCTCGCCGCCTCGGGGGCCAGCGACAGGCTGCGCAGCTCCGCCGCCGTGGCCCGGGTCGCCGCCAAGGTCCGCCGCGCCGCGCCGATGAGGTCCGCCAGGACGCCCGGATCGTCCCGGAGCGCCAGATCGCGGACCTCCTTCAACCCCTCGGCGAGCCCGCTCCGCAGCCCGGTCGCGATCCGCAGCCGCTCGGCGGTCACCGCGGCCGCCGCCAGCGCGAGCCGGGCCGCGTGCACCCGCGCCGCGAACAGCGCGAGCGTGGTGACGGCGTACAGCATCACGCCGCCGATCGCGACGATGAGCGTCATGTCGACGGCGTCCCGCACACTGCCCGACCGCACCAGCTCGATCAGGGCCGCGGAGGCGCCGAACAGCGGCACCAGCACCCGGCGCCGTTCCAGCAGCAACGAGGCGGCCGGGAGACAGAGCAACCCGACCGACACCCCGAACCCCAGCACCGCGACATACCCGACGGCCAGCTCCACCGCCGTCCCGACCCCCGGCGGCACCACCCCCAGCACCCGCCGCACCGCCGACGAACTGTGCCGCAGCTGCACCACCACCAGCACGACGCACGCCACGACCACGGCCACCCCGGCCCCCGGCGCCCCCGGAACCCGCGCCAGCCCCTTCAACAGGTGCACCGAAGCCACCGCGGCAGCCGCCGCCCCCACCAGCCCCCGCGCCGGCCACCCCGCCCGCGCCCCCACATCCACCCCCGCCACCCGGCGCATGCTACGCGGAACCCGATCAAGCCGGCAGCTCTGGCCCCACCCCGAATCCGCCCCGAAAAACAGCGAAACCGCAGATCCGAAGACCTGCGGTTTCGCCATGAAGAGCGGGCGACGAGAATCGAACTCGCGCTATAAGCTTGGGAAGCTCATGTTCTACCATTAAACTACGCCCGCCTGATGAGCCGTCAGAGACCGCTCGATCTGCGCCCACTGTACCCCATCCGTGACGCCCGTTGCACAGGTGGCCCGGGGTCGTGGCGGAGCCGCCCGGGGCGGGGGTGGAGGCGTACTGTGTGGGCCGCGTGAGAGTGCTCCGGCGGGTGGGTTCCGGGGCGGCGAGCCATCCTGTGGAATGTCCGGAACATCCCCTAATGTGACGCTGTCCCGAAGGCTCGGCCGTTCGGGGTGCGATGAGTACGGGTGAGTACCGGGGTAAGGATGGGAAGGGGACCGATGGAGCAGCGCGCCGTCGTTCGTTGTGCCGAGGGGCACCTGTTCAGCACCACCACGTTCCCGATGCAGAACCTCGGGCCGGGCCGGCTGGGGCCCGGGCGGCTGATCCGCTGCCCGCAGTGCGGGCGGATGCGCAGTTCGGTGCTGGCCGACGTACGGGAGCTGTCCGCGCCGCAACTGGCCCGGGCGATGCGGCTGGAGGCCGCGGAGTTCCTCGCCTGAGGGCGGGTACCAGGACGGACGGGGCCCCGGACGATTCGTCCGGGGCCCCGTCGTGCACGTAACCTCGGAGCGTGCTGCTCTCTGACAAGGACATTCGGGCCGAGATCGACAAGGGCCGGGTCGTGATCGACCCGTTCGACCCCGCGATGATCCAGCCGTCCAGTATCGATGTGCGACTGGACCGCTTCTTCCGGGTGTTCGAGAACCACCGGTATCCCCACATCGATCCCTCCGAGGAGCAGCCGGACCTGACCCGGCTGGTCGAGCCGGAGGGCGACGACGCGTTCATCCTGCACCCCGGCGAGTTCGTGCTGGCGTCGACCTACGAGGTCATCTCGCTGCCGGACGACGTGGCCTCGCGGCTGGAGGGCAAGTCCAGCCTGGGCCGGCTCGGCCTGCTGACGCACTCCACGGCCGGCTTCATCGACCCCGGCTTCAGCGGGCACGTCACGCTGGAGCTGTCGAACGTCGCGACGCTGCCGATCAAGCTCTACCCGGGGATGAAGATCGGGCAGCTCTGCCTGTTCCGCCTCTCCTCGCCGTCGGAGCACCCGTACGGCTCGGCGCGGTACGGCTCGCGCTACCAGGGCCAGCGCGGCCCGACGCCGTCCCGGTCCTACCTGAACTTCCACCGCACGGACATCTGAGCCCGGACGGTCCCGAGCACACCGAGCGCACGCACAGCGGGCGGCCACCCCTCCGTCGAGGGTGGCCGCCCGCGGCGTTCCCGGTGGTGCTCAGACCCGCTCGGGGCGGGTGACGGCGACCAGCTCGCTGCCGTCCTCGGAGAGCCGCAGCTCGGTGCGGAGCGCCGCCAGCTCGCCCAGGTGGTGCAGGTGGGTGCCGCCGCAGAAGATCTGCGCGGCGCCCTCGGGCAGCTCGCAGTGCCACTGGCGGCGGGCGGTCAGCTCGGGGCCGGGGACGTCGATGCGGACCGGCGCGTCGGCGGCGACCCAGGCGGCCAGCTGCCGGTTGACCGCCTCGGTGAGGTCGGGCAGGGCGTCGGCGAGGGCCGGGAACTCCTCGGTCGCCTCGGCGGTGAAGCCCTTCTTGCGCAGCGACTTGCCGAGCCGGTAGGTGTCGGTGCTCGCCTCGGTGTCCATCACGGAGCTCGCCATCGCGAGGCTGTCGAAGTCCGGGTTGCCGAAGGCGTCGGCGCGGCCCGGGTCCTTGCGCCAGCGCGGCGCGAGGGCCGCGTTCAGGGCGAGCGCGAGCAGGTGGCAGCCGCTGTGCGAGGCGCAGAGGGCGGCGCGCCGGCCCGGGTCGACGGCGAGCGTCGCGGTCTTGCCGACGAGGCCGTCCGGCGCCCCCTCGACCACGTGCAGGACCAGCCAGGACCACTCCTCGTCACCGCGCCGGACCGGGATCTCGGCGCCGACCAGCGGCGCGCCGCCGTCCGGGCCCACCGCACCGGTCAGGCAGTCGACGACGGCCAGTTCGGTGCCGTCCACGGTCAGGGTGCCGAGGTCGGCCGGCTGGTCGGGCCAGGTGTGGTCGAGCGGGTGGAACGGCGTCGCCGCGGTGACGACCGCGTGGCGGCCGCCGTCCAGCGGGTGCACCGCGAGCACCGGGGACTCGCCGGTCACCGCCCCGGCCGGGAAGCTGACGTGGGTGGTGGGGAGGGTCATGCCTGGCTCCGTGCGCGTGAGGGTGGTGGACGTGAGGGTGGTGGAAGCGGAACGGGCCCCGCAGGCGGGGCCCGTCGACCATTCTCCCCCGGGCCCGCGCCGCGCCTTCCCCGGTTCCTCGGCCGGGAACGGACCGGCCGACCGGCCCCGGGACGGGCAGGCCGACCAGCCCCGGAGCGGACAGGCCGACCGGCCCAGGGGGACAGCCAGGGTGGACAGGAGACTGATCAGCCCAGGGTGGGCAGCTTGATCAGCACCAGCAGCGCCAGCAGCTGGAGCGCGGCGGCGCCGGCCGCCTTGCCCCACGGCAGGTCGTGCACCCGGCGGACCATCGTGGTCAGCAGGACGGCGCAGAACAGCCAGGTGGCCCAGCCGACGACCTGGACGACGAGGTTGTCGGACGGCAGCACGAGCGCCAGCAGCAGCCGGGGCGCATCCGTCGTCCAGCCGATCAGCACGGCGAGGCCGACCGTCGACTTCCACGGGCCGTCCCCGCCGAACTGGCGGGCCAGCGCGTAGGTGACCGCGCCGAGCGTGGCGCCGGCCACGGTGAAGCCGATCGCGGCGACGACCATCGCGGTGAGCGCGCTGGTGAAGGTCGAGTTGACCACGTCGTCGTGGGTCAGGCCGATGCCCAGCACGGCCAGCGCGCCGTACAGCAGCGAGACGGTGAGCGCGGGCAGCCAGACCTGGTGGTCGCGGGTGCGGTCGAAGGTGGCCGTCGGGTTGCGGAAGATCCCGATCAGCAGCTCGCGCCAGCGCGGGCGCGGGCCGGTGGCGTGCGGGGCGGCCTGGCCGCCGGCCCGGTACACCGCGACGTTGTCCGGCTGACCGTCCTGGCCGTGGCCGTAGGCCTGGTCGGGCCCTTGGTCGTAGCCCTGGCCATAACCCTGCTCGTAGCCCTGCTCGTACCCCTGCGGGTACGGCTGCTGCCCGTACTCCGCCGGGTACCCCTGCTGCGGGTACGGCTCGCCCGCGTACGGGTCGCCGCCGGTCGGGAAGGCCCGGGTGTGCCCGGGCTGGTCGGCCGCGTACGGGTCGTACCCGCCGGCCTGGGGACCGCCGTGCCCGCCGGGGGACGACGCCCCCGGCCGCGGTGCCGTCCCCCGGTGCGGAGCGGTGAAGTACTCCGGACCGTCCGCCTGCCCGTACCCCCCGGGCGCCCCCGCCGAGGGGGGAGGAGCCGACCACCCGCCACGGGGGTCGGCGCCCTGACCGCTGTCGTATCGATTACCAGCCACGCTCCGAAGGTACCCGTCCGGCCGACTCCGTGTCGGTCGGGCACCGAGCCGGAGCCGGTTTGCAGCGAGCCTGTGACGACGGCGCCCCGGGCGGGGCCCCGGGCGCCGTGTCGGGCGGGTCCTACCGCTGCGCGCTCACGGCCGGCGCGTGCACCGCCGCGGCCGCCGAGGCACCGGCCGGGCAGCCGCCCGGGCCGGCCGAGGTGCGGACGGCGCCGACCGGCAGCAGCGTGCCGCAGGCGACCCGGATGCCGTTCGGCAGCTCGTTGTCCGACTCGACGATCGCGCCGTCGCCGATCACCGCGCCGTCCAGCGCCGTCCGGTCGCCGACGGTCGCGTACGCGCCCACGATCGAGTCCTTGACCAGGGTGTCCGGGCCGATGGACGCGCCGGGCAGGATCACGCTGCCCTCGACGATCGCGCCGGCCTCGATCACCGCGCCCGCGGAGACCACGGTCCCGCCGCTCAGCACGGCGCCGGGGTGCACGGTGGCACCGGGCAGCAGCAGGGCGTCACCGGTGGGGCCGGGGACGGCCGGGGAGTCGACCTTGCCGAGGACCAGGTCGGCCGAGCCGCGGACGAAGGCCGCCGGCGTCCCGAGGTCCAGCCAGTACGAGGTGTCGACCACACCGCGCAGCAGCGCGCCGGTGGCCAGCAGCTCGGGGAAGGTCTCGCGCTCGACGGAGACCTCGCGCCCGGCCGGGATCCGGTCGATCACCGAGCGGGTGAAGACGTAGCAGCCGGCGTTGATCTGGTCGGTGACGATCTGCTCGGGCGTCTCCGGCTTCTCCAGGAACTCCAGCACCCGCCCGTCCTCGTCGGTCGGGACGAGCCCGAAGGCGCGCGGGTCCTCGACCCGGGTGAGGTGCAGCGTGACGTCGGCCCCGGCGGCCACGTGGCCGTCGCGCAGGGCCGCGATGTCGACGCCGGACAGGATGTCCCCGTTGAAGATCAGGACCGGCTCGTCGGGGCCGCAGGTCAGCCCGGAGGCCGCGTTGCGGATCGCGCCACCGGTGCCGAGCGGCTCCCGCTCGGTCAGGTAGACCAGCTCGATGCCGTACGGCGTCCCGTCCTGGAAGTGGTCCTCGAAGACCTCGGCCAGGTAGGAGGTGGCGAGCACCACGCGGGTCACCCCGGCCGCGGCCGCGCGGGCCAGCTGGTGCGCGATGAACGGGACGCCCGCCACGGGCAGCATGGGCTTGGGGGTGTGGGTGGTCAGCGGACGCAGTCGCGTGCCCTTACCACCGACCAGCATGATCGCCTCGGTCATGGTCTGCGCTGTTCCCCTTGTGGTCTCCGCGGCCCGGCCCGGCGGGCCGATACCTCCGTCAGTGGTCTGGAAACCCGTCCGGACGGCCGGCACGGGTCGACCGGCACAGGGCCGGTCCGGCGCCTACTGTATTTCCTTCCGACCCGGGCCCGGTCGGGCGGGCGGGCGGTTGGCGTCCCGCCCACCGCGCGGCGCTCCGGAGAACGCCGCGCCAAGTCCGGTGGAAGACCGGGTGCGAGCCGCACCGGAGCCCGGCGAAAAGCCCGGCCCGGCGGGCGCTCGTCGCACCCACCGGGCCGGGCAGTTGTAGCAGAACTGTCGAACAGCCGGGCGGTCGTGGCCCGGGCCGACCGCCCTCGGGCCGGAGGCACCGGGCCGACCGTCACCGGTCAGGCGTCACCGGTCAGGCGTCGACGGTCTCCGCCGCCTCCGCCGGCTCGGCCGGCGGCAGTGCCTTCACCGAGTCGAGCAGCAGCTGGGCGACGTCGACCACCTTCAGGTGCTCCTTGGCCGCGCCCTCGTTCTTCTTCCCGTTGACCGAGTCGGAGAGCATCACCAGGCAGAACGGGCAGGCGGTGGAGACGATGTCGGGGTTGAGCGACAGCGCCTCGTCCACGCGCTCGGTGTTGATCCGCTTGCCGATGCGCTCCTCCATCCACATCCGCGCGCCACCGGCGCCGCAGCAGAAGCCGCGCTCCTTGTGGCGGTGCATCTCCTGCTGGCGCAGACCGGGGACCTTGTCCATGATCTCGCGCGGCGGGCTGTAGACCTTGTTGTGCCGGCCCAGGTAGCAGGGGTCGTGGTAGGTGATCAGGCCCTCGACCGGGTTCACCGGGACGAGCTTGCCCTCGTCGATCAGGTGCTGCAGCAGCTGGGTGTGGTGGATGACCTCGAAGTGGCCGCCCAGCTGCGGGTACTCGTTGGCGATGGTGTTGAAGCAGTGCGGGCAGGTGGCGACGATCCGCTTCTTCGGAGCGTCCTCCAGCGCCGCGTTCAGGGTCTCGACGTTCTGCGCGCCGAGCATCTGGAAGAGGAACTCGTTGCCCAGGCGGCGGGCGGAGTCACCGGTGCAGGACTCCTCCTTGCCGAGGATCGCGAACTGCACGCCGGCGGTGTGCAGCAGCTCCGCGAAGGCCTTGGTGGTCTTCTTGGCGCGGTCCTCCAGGGCGCCGGCGCAGCCGACCCAGTAGAGGTACTCGACCTCGGCGGGGTCGATGTCCTCACCGATCACCGGCACCTCGATGCCGGTCTCCTTCTTCAGCTCCTTGACCCAGTCCAGGCGGGCCTTGGTGGCCATGCCCCACGGGTTGCCCTTGTTCTCCAGGTTCTTGAGCATCGTCCCGGCCTCGGTCGGGAAGGAGCTCTCGATCATCACCTGGTAGCGGCGCATGTCGACGATGTGGTCGATGTGCTCGATGTCCACCGGGCACTGCTCGACGCAGGCGCCGCAGGTGGTGCAGGACCAGAGCACGTCGGGGTCGATGACCCCGCCCTCCTCGGCGGTGCCGATCAGCGGGCGCTCGGCCTCGGCGAGTGCCTCGGCGGGCACGCCGGCCAGCTGCTCGGCGGTGGCGCGCTCCTCGCCCTCCATGTCCTTGCCGCCGCCGGCGAGCAGGTACGGCGCCTTGGCGAAGGCGTGCTCGCGCAGGCTCATGATCAGCAGCTTGGGCGAGAGCGGCTTGCCGGTGTTCCAGGCGGGGCACTGCGACTGGCAGCGGCCGCACTCGGTGCAGGTGGAGAAGTCGAGGATGCCCTTCCAGGAGAAGTGCTCGACCTGGGAGACGCCGAAGACGGCGTCGTCGGCCGGGTCCTCGAAGTCGATCGGGGCGCCGCCGCTGGTCATCGGCCGCAGGGCGCCGAGCGCGGTGCCGCCGTCCTCTTCGCGCTTGAAGTAGATGTTGAAGAAGGCGAGGAAGCGGTGCCAGGCCACGCCCATCGAGGGGTTGATGCCGATGGTGATCGCCCACGCGAAGGAGATGCAGATCTTCAGCATCGCGAAGAGGTAGATCAGGTTCTCCAGCGTGCCGTGCGCCAGGCCCTTGAAGGCCAGCACCAGCGGGTAGGAGACCAGGTACTTCGCCTCGTACGAGCCGACGTTCTCCAGCGCGCCCTCCAGGCCGCGCAGGATCATGATGCAGAGGCCGATGCCGAGGATCGTGTACTCGACGTAGAAGGCCTGCCAGGCGATCGAGCCGGCGAACCGGGACTTGCGGCCGGACCGCGACGGCAGGCTGAGCAGCCGGATCACGATCAGGGTCGCGATGCCCAGCGTGGTCAGCGTGCCGACCAGCTCGGTGAAGAGCTCGTACGGCAGCCAGCCGCCGAGCACCGGCAGCACGAACTCGGCGTCGAACAGCTGGAAGAAGGCGGTCAGCAGGGTGAGGCCGAGGGTGAAGAAGCCCACCGCGACGAACCAGTGCGCGATGCCGACGACGCCCCAGCGGTTCATCCTGGTGTGGCCGACGAACTCGACCGCCACGGTCTTCACCCGCTGGGCGGGCACGCCGAATCTGGTGGGGTCGGACTGACCCGTCCGCACCACCCTGAAGATGTACATCGCCGCACGGGCGGCGAGCGCGGTGCCGATCACAAACGTGACCAGCGAGATGACGATCGCTGCTAGCTGCATCGGCTCTCCGTCTCCTGCGGCTTCCTGGTGAGAGTTTCTACGCGTGCGAGTGTACTCGTCGGTAACTTGCCGGGCCGACGGCCCGGACATTACCGCCCGTCAACACTCCTCCAGAAGATGCTCAAGGTATGGCGGCAGTCACGCGAGCCCGGCGCACCACGCCTTCCGGCGGGTCGGCGCGATTTTCGGCTCAGCAAAGTTGAGCCGCTGGGACTCATAGCTGTTGACGCCTTCCGCCGAGTCGTGCATCCTTGAGCCTGTAAAGCTCAACTCTTCCGTGGAGGTACCAACGATGGCACGCGCGGTCGGCATCGACCTCGGTACGACGAACTCGGTCGTCAGCGTCCTTGAGGGTGGCGAACCCACCGTCATCACGAACGCCGAGGGTGCGCGGACCACGCCGTCCGTCGTGGCCTTCGCCAAGAACGGCGAGGTGCTGGTCGGCGAGGTCGCCAAGCGCCAGGCGGTCACCAACGTCGACCGGACCATCCGCTCGGTCAAGCGCCACATGGGCACCGGGTGGAAGATCAACCTGGACGGCAAGGACTTCAACCCCCAGCAGATCAGCGCCTTCGTGCTGCAGAAGCTGAAGCGGGACGCCGAGGCCTACCTGGGCGAGACGGTCACCGACGCCGTCATCACCGTCCCGGCCTACTTCTCCGACTCGGAGCGCCAGGCGACCAAGGAGGCCGGTGAGATCGCGGGCCTCAACGTCCTGCGCATCGTCAACGAGCCCACCGCGGCCGCCCTGGCCTACGGCCTGGACAAGGACGACCAGACCATTCTGGTCTTCGACCTCGGCGGCGGCACCTTCGACGTGTCCCTGCTGGAGATCGGCGACGGGGTCGTCGAGGTGAAGGCCACCAACGGTGACAACCACCTCGGTGGTGACGACTGGGACCAGAAGGTCGTCGACCACCTGGTCAAGGTCTTCCAGGCCGGCCACGGCGTGGACCTGTCCAAGGACAAGATGGCCCTCCAGCGTCTGCGCGAGGCCGCCGAGAAGGCCAAGATCGAGCTGTCCTCGTCCTCCGAGACCTCGATCAACCTGCCCTACATCACGGCCTCCGCCGAGGGCCCGCTGCACCTGGACGAGAAGCTCACCCGCGCCCAGTTCCAGCAGCTCACCTCCGACCTGCTGGAGCGCTGCAAGGTCCCGTTCCACAACGTCATCAAGGACGCCGGCATCGCGCTGTCCGAGATCGACCACGTGGTCCTGGTCGGCGGCTCGACCCGGATGCCCGCCGTCGCCGAGCTCGTCCGCGAGCTGACCGGCGGCAAGGACGCCAACAAGGGCGTCAACCCGGACGAGGTCGTCGCGATCGGCGCCGCGCTCCAGGCCGGTGTCCTCAAGGGCGAGGTCAAGGACGTCCTGCTGCTCGACGTCACCCCGCTGTCCCTCGGCATCGAGACCAAGGGCGGCATCATGACCAAGCTGATCGAGCGCAACACCACGATCCCGACCAAGCGCTCGGAGATCTTCACCACGGCCGAGGACAACCAGCCGTCCGTGCAGATCCAGGTCTACCAGGGCGAGCGCGAGATCGCCGCGTACAACAAGAAGCTCGGCATGTTCGAGCTGACCGGTCTCCCGCCGGCCCCCCGCGGCCTGCCCCAGATCGAGGTCACCTTCGACATCGACGCCAACGGCATCATGCACGTCGGTGCCAAGGACCTCGGCACCGGCAAGGAGCAGAAGATGACCGTCACCGGCGGCTCCGCGCTGCCGAAGGACGACATCGAGCGCATGATGCGCGAGGCCGAGCAGTACGCGGAGGAGGACCACAAGCGCCGCGAGTCGGTCGAGACCCGCAACCAGGCCGAGCAGCTCGTCTACTCGACCGAGAAGTTCATCGCGGACAACGCGGAGAAGCTCCCGGCCGACGTCAAGACCGAGGTCGAGACCGCCATCGGCGAGCTCAAGGAGACCCTCAAGGGCGAGGACATCGCGGCCATCCGCGAGGCCTCCGAGAAGGTCTCCACCACCGCCCAGAAGCTCGGCCAGGCGCTCTACGCCAACGCCGACGCCGCCGGTGCCGCGCCGGCCGGTGACGCCGCCGGTGCCAAGGACGACGACGTCGTCGACGCCGAGATCGTGGACGACGAGAAGCCCAAGGGCGGTGCGGCATGACGGAGAAGCCGCAGGGTGCTGAGCCCGGCGACGACTCCGCCGCCGAGGAGGCCGTGATCGAGGCCGCCGAGGAGGCCGCGGCAGCCGGTGACACCACCGGTGCCGCGGGCGACGCCGCTGCCAAGCAGCTCGCCGAGCGGACCGCCGACCTCCAGCGCCTTCAGGCCGAGTACCAGAACTACCGCAAGCGGGTCGAGCGGGACCGTCTGACGGTCCGCGAGATCGCGGTCTCCAACATCCTGGAGTCCCTGATCCCGGTGCTGGACGACATCGGCCGGGCCCGCGAGCACGGCGAGGTGACGGGCGGCTTCAAGTCCGTCGCCGAGTCGCTGGAGACGGTCGTGGCCAAGCTGGGCCTCCAGCAGTTCGGCAAGGAGGGCGAGCCCTTCGACCCGACCATGCACGAGGCGCTGATGCACAGCTACTCCTCGGACGTCACCGAGGACACCTGCGTCCAGATCCTCCAGCCCGGCTACCGGATCGGCGAGCGGATCATCCGCCCGGCGATGGTGGCGGTCGCGGAGCCCCAGCCGGGCACCCAGACCACCTCCGCGCCGGACGCCGAGTCGGCGAAGTCCGCGGAGTCGGACAAGGCTGACGGTGGCGCGGACAGCTGACACCCCGTGCGCTGCGGAGTCGTACGCCGGCCAGTACGGCGGCCGGCTCCGCAGCGCCGTATCCGTTGACCCGGTTCCCCGCGGCGGGGAGTCCGGTGGATCCGTGGCCGGCGGGCCCACCCGCGCCGGATCCCTACCTGTTGACTCCGGGAGGTGGCGGCAGCCATGAGCGAGCGAGTGGAGAAGGACTACTACAAGGTCCTCGGCCTGCCCAAGGACGCCTCCGCCACCGAGATCAAGAAGACGTACCGCAAGCTGGCGCGCGAGTTCCACCCCGATGCGAACACGGGCGACGCCAAGGCCGAAGAGCGCTTCAAGGACATCTCCGAGGCCTATGACGTCCTGTCGGACGAGAAGCGCCGCAAGGAGTACGACGAGGCGCGCACGCTCTTCGCCAACGGCGGCTTCCGCTCCGGCGGGCCCGGCGGGGGCAGCTACAGCTTCGACTTCGGCGACCTCTTCAGCGGCAGCCAGGGCGGCGGCGCCGGCGGCGGCGGGATCGGCGACGTCTTCGGCGGCCTGTTCAACCGCGGCGGCCGGCAGGCCCAGCCGCGGCGCGGCGCGGACGTCGAGACCGAGGTGACGCTCTCCTTCGAGGAGGCGGTGGACGGCGCGACCGTCCCGCTGCGGATGACCAGCCAGGCCGCCTGCCGCACCTGCAGCGGCACCGGCGCCAAGGCCGGCACCACCCCGCGGGTCTGCCCGACCTGCGTCGGCGCCGGCACCGTCAGCCGGGGCCAGGGTGCCTTCGCGCTGTCCGAGCCGTGCCGGGACTGCCGCGGCCGCGGCATGATCGTCGACGACCCGTGCGCCGACTGCCACGGCAGCGGCCGGGCCAGTTCGGCCCGCACCATGCAGGTCCGGATCCCGGCCGGCGTCCAGGACGCCCAGCGCATCCGGCTGAAGGGCAAGGGCGCCCAGGGCGAGCGCGGCGGCCAGTCCGGCGACCTCTACGTCACCGTGCACGTCGACGCGCACCCGGTCTTCGGGCGCAAGGCCGACAACCTGACGGTGACCGTGCCGGTGACCTTCCCCGAAGCCGCGCTGGGCGGCACCATCGAGGTACCGACGCTCAACGGCCCCTCGGTGAAGCTCAGGCTGCCCCCGGGCAGCGCCAACGGCCTCACCCTGCGGGCCCGCGGCAAGGGCGCCACCCGCAAGGACGGCACCCGGGGCGACCTCCTGGTCACCGTGGAGGTCGTGGTGCCCCAGCACGTCACCGGCGACGCGCTGACGGCCCTGGAGCAGTACCGCGAGGCCACCGCCTCCGACGACCCGCGAGCCGCCCTCTTCAAGGCGGCGAAGGGAGCGTGACGACCAGATGACCCCCGACAGCGGCCCGATCGGGCCCGGCATCGGCGAAGGCCTGCCCGGCGGCGCCCCGCGTGCCCGCCGTGCGGCACCGCCGCCGCACTACGTCCTCACCGAGGACACCCCGGTCTACGTGATCTCGGTCGCCGCCGAGCTCTCCGGCCTGCACCCGCAGACCCTGCGCCAGTACGACCGGCTCGGCCTGGTCTGTCCCGACCGCACCGCGGGCCGCGGCCGCCGCTATTCCAGCCGCGACATCCAGCAGCTGCGCGAGGTGCAGCGGCTGTCCCAGGACGAGGGCATCAACCTCGCCGGCATCAAGCGGATCATCGAGCTGGAGAACCAGGTCACCGCACTGCAGTCGCGGATCACCGAGCTGGTCGACTCGCTCGAAGGCGCCGCCTCCGCGCTCCAGCAGCGCGAGGCCGCCGTCCACGCCTCCTACCGGCGGGATCTCGTCCCCTACCAGCCGCCGAGCCAGTCCAGCGCACTGGTCGTCTGGCGCCCCAAGCGGTAACCCCGCCACCACGGCACCCGCCGCCGGCTCCCTCCTGATCGGGGGGTGCCGGCGGCTCGGTCGTCTGTGAGAGAGTGCTGGACCGGAGCGTGCCCCTGGCAGGCAGAGCTGTCGGTGGCAGTCCTTACCGGCCGTGACCGCGACCTAGGATGCCTGGTACAACCGACTTTAGAACGTTGACTACTTGTCCGGTCGACGACAGGGAGCCGAAGATGAGTGGGCGAGAGCAGCCCGGTCCCGCAGGTGGCGGATCGCGAATACTGTCTGCCGACGCCCGCTCGCTCTATCTCAGGACCGTCCACGGCAACGGCCGGCTGACAATCGGCGCCGGCCCGGGCGAGACCGCCGCGCTCCGCGAGCTCATGGACCTCGGTCTGCTCATTCCGGACAGTGACGAACCCGGCTCGCTCATCGCGGTCGACCCGGCCCAGCTCTCCTTCAGCCTGAGCTCCGCCTGGCAGCGCCAGGCCCTCGACCTGCTGGCCCGCGCGGTCGCCCTGCCGGCCGATCTCAGCGAATTGGCCGACGCCTTTCACAGCCCCGACCAGTCGGGCGGCCCCATCGAATACGTCCAGGGCAAAGCACTCATCAATCAGCGCCTCCAGCAATGCATGGCCACCGGGATGACCGAGGGCCTCGCCATGCAGCCGGGCGGCCCCCGCCCGCCCGAGCTGCTCGCCGCGGGAATGGAACGGGACCTCAAGAGCCTGCAGCAGGGCGCTTCGATGCGCACGATCTACAACGCGAGCACCCGATACCACCAGCCCACCCGCGAATACGTGTCCCGGCTGGCGAAGGAGGGTTATCAGTTTCGCACCCTGGACGAGCCCTATGCCCGCCTCATCATTGTCGACCGGCGGCTCGCGGTAATTCCGGTGGGCGATGACGACCTGGCCGCTTTCATCCACGATCCGGCGGTCATCAAATATCTCGTGGAAGAGGTATTCGAACGGAACTGGGGCCGGGCGCTGGAGTTCGACGGCGACACCACCGTCCCGCAGCAGGTGGTCTCCCGGCTGCGCCAGACGATCATCGACCTGCTTCTTTCCGGTACGAACCATCGGGTCATCGCCCGCAGACTCGGCATCAGCGAGCGCACGCTGGCGCGACATATCGCCGAGATGCGGGAGGACTACAACGTCGATTCCCTGTTCCAGCTGGGCTACGTCCTCGGCCGAGCCGCGCAGCACCGGCCGGAGTGAGGGCCCCGAACGGCGGCGGGCGCCCGCGCCTGGAGCCTTTCGGCACTCGAACGTCCGCTATGACAGGGAGCGGTCAGCCCCAGTTCATGTCATTGGCGACGAGGTAAACGGCGGCCTTGGCGCGGGAATCCCCGGCACCTGCGTCCACCTGCGGCTGCGTACCGTTTGACAGGACGCAGACACCGGCCAAAGCTCCGGCCGCGATGGCAATCGGAAGCACGACCTTGCGCACAAGCCTGGACATACGGGACACCAGCCCACTCCCTTTCCGAAAGTTGCTCTAGCCGAACTAATAGCACTGGAGTCCACATGATGCCGCACGCCGAGTTGTGGTGTCACCTCCCCGTTGTCCCCCGGCGGCGTCATCTCCCTGCCAGGCAGCCAGATGACAGGGCAGAAACCTGGACGCGAGCGTGACCACTGATAGACGATCAGTTCGCCCCCGATGGTCCAGCACCAGGTCAAAAACCTGTTGCTGTACGGTCAATTCTTCATCACCACAGGGCACTGGATCCACCTGAAGCAGCAACTACTCTCAACGCCTGCCGGCACCGTCCCCCAATCCGGTCGGCCTTCCCCCGGAGTCGACATGACCGAGCCCTACCTGCGTCACCACGACAGCCAGGCCCCCGAGGGCCGGCGTGCACGTGTGTTCCTGGCCGCGCCGCTGATGCGGTTGACCGGCCCGGCGGACAGCGTGGTGACCCTGGCCAGCCGGACGCGGCTGACGACACTTCGCACCACGCTCCTGCGCAGCGGTGCCGCCGTGTACAGCGCCCACCACAGTGACGCCTGGACGATCGCCGGCCGGGCCCCCGAGCCCCGGGTGCCGTCGGACTTCCGGGCACTGCAGTCCGCCGACCTGGTCTTCGCCTACGTCGGCGCGCCGCTCTCCGCCGGTGTGAGCCTGGAGCTGGGCTGGGCGTCGGCGCTGCGCAAGCCGATCGTCCTGCTGGTGGACGAGGCGATCACGCACAACCCGCTGATCGCCACCATCGAGCAGGTCGCCCCGGTGCTGCCGCTGGTCTTCGACGACACCTGGTCGCAGGAGGCCCTCCACCACACCGTGGAGACCGCCCTCGACTGGGCCGGCATGGCGCTCTCGCTGCGCGAGGGTTTCTGGACCGCCCCCGGCGACCAGTTCAGCATCCCGCGCCAGCAGCCCCCGGTGGTCGGTCCGACCGGCTACTGGCCGACCGGCGCGGCGACCGGCTGACCCCGGCTCACCCATCGGACTCCCCCGGCCGGGCTCCCCGCATCTGCCAGCCGAGCTGGAAGAGCGTCTCCGCGTCGTAGAGCTCGCGCAGGCGCGAGATGTGACCGGCCACCGTCCGCTCGCTCAGCCCCAGCCGGCCGGCGATCGTCCGCTGCGTCAGCCCCTGCGACAGCAGCCGGCCGATCTGGTCGTGCACCGCCGGCTCGGTGGCGCCGGCGGCCAGCGCCGACCAGTTCACCCCCTCCGCCTGGCGCCACTGCTGCTCGAACACGTCCACCAGGAAGGCGACCGTCGCGGAGTCCTCCACCAGGGCCGCGCTGGTGTTGTCCGGCGCGGCCGGGATCAGCGCCACCCTGCGGTCGAAGATCAGCACCCGCCTGAACGGCGCGGCCAGGGTGCGGATCGGGCTGCCGAGCCGGGCCGACGCCGCCGCGTACTCGACCGTCGGCGCGTCGAGGCGGGCGCTCGCCTCGTAGATCGTGCGCATGGTGCCGCCGCGGGCGAGGTAGCGGCGGGTGTGCTCCAGCGCGTCCCGCATGTGGGCGGCCGGCCGGGCTCCGCCGGGCTGGGCCGCCCAGGCCTCGCGGTGGTGCTCGTCGGCGAGCTGTGAGATCAGGTGGCGGATCTGCCCCATGCCGGTGATCCGCCGGGCGCCGCCGGTGCGGTCCTCCCGGCCGGGCGCGGCGTCGTAGGCCTTCGTCAGGTCGTCGATCAGCTCCGGGACGAGCGCCGCCCGGGCCAGCAGGCGCGCCCCCTCCTCGCGCAGCCCGGCCCCGATCCGCTCCCCGACCGCACGCGGGTTCACCACGCTGTACACGCCGTCCGCGTAGCGCGGTGTGAGCAGCCCGACGTCGGTCAGCTGCCGGACCGACCGGGCGTCCTGGGCGCTCACCTCGGCGATCGGCAGCCGGCCGCCCTCGCGCAGGATGGTCCGGTACAGCTCGCGGGCGTCGGCGTCCGGCAGCGGGGCCTCGGTCATCGCGGCGTCAGTCATCGCGGCGTCGGTCATCGCGGCGTCAGTCATCGCGGCCGCCCCGCATCAGCCAGCCGAGCTGGAACAGGGTCTGCGCGCCGTGGCGCTCGCGCAGCCGGGAGATGTGCGCGGCCACGGTGCGCTCGCTGAGGCCCAGCCGGGTGGCGACGGTGCGCTGGGTGAGGCCCTTGGCGAGCAGCCGGCCGACCCGGTCGGGGGCCTCCTGCGCGACGCCCCGGGCGAGGGTGCCGGCCCAGTCGGTGGGGTCGGCCCGGGCCCAGTCGCGTTCGAAGGCGCCGACCAGGAAGGCGATCGCGGCCGGGTCGGAGATGAAGGCGGCGGTGCTGTGGTCCTCGTTGGCGGAGATCACCGCGACCGAGCGGTCGAAGACGAACAGGCGCTGGAACGGCTCGTCCAGGATCCGGATCTGCGAGCCGTGCCGGGTGACCTCGTCCGCGTAGGCGAGCGCGGCCGGGTCGGAGACCGCGACCGGCTGGTAGACGGTGCGCAGCGAGCAGCCGCGCTGCAGCAGCCGGAGGTCCTGGAGGAGCGCGATCTTCAGGGCGTCGGCCGGGCGGTGGCCCGGCTGGGCGGTGAGGACCTCCGTCCGGCAGTCGGCGACCAGTTGGGAGATGCGCTGGCGGATGTGGACGTGGCCCTCGATGTAGACGGCGCCGCCGGAGCGCTCGGGCGGGCGGGGCATCGCGTCGTACGCCCGGGTGAGGGTGTCCAGCGCGCCGGGCAGGTTCTCGGCGCGGACCAGCAGCCGGGTGGCCTCGCTGCGCAGTTCGGCGCCGAGCCGGTCGCTGACCGAGCGCGGGCTGACGGCGGTGTAGCAGGCGTCCATCGGGTTGGGCATCAGCAGGCCGATGTCGACCAGGAGCCGCAGCGCGGCCCGGTCGGACTCGGGGACGTCGGCGGCGGGGACGCGGCCGCCACGGGCGAGGACGGCCAGGTAGAGCTGCCGGGCCGCCTCGTCGGGCTCACCGCCCGGCGCGCTGGTGCCCGGGGCGGCCGTCGGATCCGCCGTCACCTCGAACACTCCCTGCCGGATGGGTCTCGGATCTGCCTGTGCCGCACGTGCCCCCCGCACGGGTCGATCGTGGTCGCGGTACCGCGCGCCGCACGCGATCACGGTACTGCCGACCGGCGGCCCCCCGGGGACCGGGTGCCGTCGCACCCGGGTTTCCCGGGGGTCGCCGGTAGCACGCCAATCCCAGGGCGCTCCCGGCGAGGCGGAGCAGCAACGCCTCGCCGGTTCCGGTCCCGGGGACCATCACCACACATGGCGTCCCGGCCGGCGCTCTTCCCCCCGACATGCAGGTACGGACGTACCTCTCGCATCCAGTATCGAAGAGCAAGTCACCACCATCGGGCTGCGATCGCCCGGACGGCTTGGCGTGTCTCCACCATCACAGCGTGACGGCCGGTGAACAAGTGCCGCCCGACTGCATGTTTTCGCAATTGCAGGAACCTGCACCGTGAATCCGTGGCGGCCCCCGGGCGGCCCACCGGGGCCGGGGAAGGAAGGTCAGGTCAGCGCGATGGCGGGGCGGGCGGCGACCGTCCGTTCAGTCGGCTGCGGAGCGGGGCGGTCCGAACCCGGACTGCCCCATCGGGCAGCCTTCGCTGATCCTGCACGATCCCCTCACGGAATCCCCCTCCGCCCTCCGGTCACTTATCGTGACCGCTCTTGCCGCTACCGTGACGGCTCTGCTAGCGGGCCAGCAGCCTGCCGCCGGCCAGCCCGGCCGCGGTGCCGCCGGCCGCCACGGCCCAGGCGGCGGCCAGCAGGACGAAGAGCCCGGCCGCGAGGCCGGTGAACCCGGCGAAACCGGTGTGCCGGGCGAGCGCGGAGGCGCCGGTGACGCAGGTGCCGACCGGGAAGGTGTAGGCCCACCAGGTCATCGTGAAGGGCATCCCGGCCCGGCGGGCCCGCAGGTTGGCCGCGGTGGCGATGACCAGCCAGAGCATCGCGACCCCGAGCACCGCGACCCCGTAGAGCTCGGCGAGGGCGAGCGCCACCGGTGCCAGCTGCGGCGCCACCGGGCGTGCGGCGTCGGCGAGTTGGTGGACGGCCGTGGTGGACTGGCCGAGCGGGCCGAGCACCAGGAAGAGCGACGGGGTGAGCACCAGGGCGGACAGCTTGCTGTGCACCAGCCCGGTGAGCACCACCGGCAGCAGCGCCAGGATGGCCAGCAGCCCGACCCCGAACAGCGCGCAGCAGCCGTACAGCAGGCTCTGCTGCGCGGTGCCGGCCGGCAGGTGCGGGACGAGGGCGGGGCCGGTCGCGGAGGCGACCAGCGGCGCGACCACCGGCAGCAGCCAGGTCGGGTTGGCCTCCAGCGGGGAGACGGCGTGCCGGGTGATCATCAGGTACGGGACGCCGGCCGCGACCGCCAGGGCATAGAGCGTGCCGATGCCCCAGAGCGCCGCGTCCAGCGCGACGGCCGGGCCGGTGCCGATCACCCGCGAGCCGAGGGTGAGGGTGCCCAGGCCGACCGAGAGCATGGCGATCGGCGGGCACCCGTAGAAGACCGCGGTGGCCGGGTTGTCCAGCAGGTGGGCGCGGGCCTCGGCGCGGTACCGGAGGAGGTGGACCACCCGCGCGGGGACGAGCACCAGCAGCGCGACCGCCCCGAGCGCCCACATCAGCTCGCCGAACCCGATCAGCCCCGGCAGCCGGACGGGCAGCGCGGCCGCGCCGTTGCCGACGATCGCGGTGCCCATCACCACGGCGTACCAGTTGGGACCGAGCTGGGCGAGGTCGAAGCGGGCGGTGCGGGTGAGCGGTCGGACGCCGGTGAGGATGGCCATGGAACCACCGTGCCGTCCGCCTCCGGCCACCGGTAGCGCCCACCGACCTATGAGGGCATAGCCTGAGTCTATGGCTCTCTCCCCGCACGTCCCCGAGCTCGGCGCCCTGGAACTGCTCCTCACGGTGGCACGACTGGGCAGCGTCGGCCGGGCGGCGGCCGAGCTGGGCGTGAGCCAGCCGACGGCGAGCGCCCGGATCAAGGGCATGGAGCGACAGATCGGCGTCCCCCTGCTGGAACGGTCCCCGCGCGGCTCCCGGCCGACCAAGGCCGGGCTGCTGGTGGTCGAGTGGGCCCGGCACGTGGTCGAGGCGGCGCAGGCGCTGGACGCCGGGATCGACGCGCTGCGCGAGCGGCGGGACGCCCGGCTGGTGGTGGTGGCCAGCCTGACCGTCGCCGAGTACCTGATGCCGGGCTGGCTGCTGGCGCTGCACGACAGCAGCCCGGGCACGGCGGTGATCCTGCGGACGGCCAACTCCTCCGACGTCGCCGGGCACGTGCTGGCCGGCGAGGCCGACCTCGGCTTCGTCGAGGGCCCGTCCACCCCGCCGGGGCTGGCCGGCGCGGTGGTGGCCGCCGACCGGCTGGTGGTCGTGGTGGCGCCCGGCCACCCCTGGGCGCGCCGCCGCTCCCCGGTGACCGGCCCCGAGCTGGCCGCCACCCCACTGGTGCTGCGCGAGCCCGGGTCGGGCACCCGGGAGGTCCTGGAGATGGCGCTGGCGCCGTTCGGCGGCGCCGCCAAGCCGCGGCTGGAGCTGGCCTCGTCGACCGCGCTGAAGGCGGCGGCGATGACCGGCGCCGGACCGGTCTGCCTGAGCGAGCTGGCGGTGACGGAGGAGCTGGCGACCCGGCGGCTGGTGGCCGTGCCGCTGGCCGAGGGGCTGGACCTGCGCCGGCCGCTGCGCGCGGTCTGGCCGGCCGGCCACCGGCCGGGCGGGCCGGCCCGGGAGCTGCTGGTACTGACCCGGCGGACCGGGCCGTCGGTCCGCAGCGGCTGGCAGCCCGCGCCGCGGCTCGACCGGTACACCGTCTCCGGGCACCCCAAGCGTTCATCCGAAGGTTGAGCGGAATAGACTCAACTTAGTGCATGCTGTACTCAGCAGGGCCGGTGGCCGAGGGGGCCGCCGCCCGTACGAAGCAGTTCGCCATCAGCGAGGAGGACACCCCAGCAGTGGACGCCAGCAAGTTCACCACCAAGACGCAGGACGCCCTGTCCGCCGCGATCCGGCAGGCCGGCGCCGCGGGGAATCCGGACGTCAAGCCGGTGCACATCCTGATCGCCCTGCTGGAGCAGCCCGAGGGCATCGCCGGGCCGCTGCTCAAGGCGGTCGGCGCGGACGCGACCCGGATCGACACCGAGGCCCGCCGACTGCTGACCGGACTGCCCCGCGCGATGGGCTCCACCGTCGCCGCGCCCCAGCTGGCCCGCGACACACTGGCCGTGCTCACCGAGGCCGGCAAGCGCGCCGAGGACCTGGACGACCAGTACGTCTCCACCGAGCACCTGATGGTCGGCCTGGCCGCCGAGGGCGGCGCGGTCGCCGACCTGCTCGCCCAGCGGGGCGCCACCGCGAAGGCCCTGCTCGCCGCGTTCAAGGACGTCCGCGGCAGCGGCCGGGTCACCTCCCCCGACCCGGAGGGCACCTACAAGGCCCTGGAGAAGTACGGCACCGACCTCACCCAGGCCGCCCGGGACGGCAAGCTCGACCCGGTCATCGGGCGCGACCAGGAGATCCGCCGGGTCGTCCAGGTGCTCTCCCGGCGCACCAAGAACAACCCGGTGCTGATCGGCGAGCCCGGTGTCGGCAAGACCGCCGTGGTCGAGGGCCTGGCCCAGCGCATCGTGGCCGGTGACGTGCCGGAGTCGCTGCGCGGCAAGCGGCTGGTCGCGCTGGACCTCGGCGCGATGGTCGCCGGCGCCAAGTACCGCGGCGAGTTCGAGGAGCGGCTGAAGGCCGTCCTGAACGACATCAAGCAGAGCGACGGCCAGGTCGTCACCTTCATCGACGAGCTGCACACCATGGTCGGCGCGGGCGCCGGCGGGGACTCCGCGATGGACGCGGGCAACATGCTCAAGCCGATGCTGGCCCGCGGCGAGCTGCGGATGGTCGGCGCCACCACGCTGGACGAGTACCGCGAGCGGATCGAGAAGGACCCGGCCCTGGAGCGCCGGTTCCAGCAGGTGCTGGTCGGCGAGCCCAGCGTGGAGGACTCGATCGCCATCCTGCGCGGCCTCAAGGGCCGGTACGAGGCGCACCACAAGGTGCAGATCTCGGACGCCGCCCTGGTCGCCGCCGCCACCCTGTCCAACCGCTACATCACCTCGCGCTTCCTGCCCGACAAGGCGATCGACCTGGTCGACGAGGCGGCCTCCCGGCTCCGGATGGAGATCGACTCCTCCCCCGTCGAGATCGACGAGCTCCAGCGCGCCGTCGACCGGCTGCGGATGGAGGAGCTGGCCCTGGAGAAGGAGTCCGACCCGGCCTCGGTCGACCGGCTGACCCGGCTCCGGCGCGATCTCGCCGACAAGAACGAGCAGTTGAGCGTGCTCACCGCCCGGTGGGAGCAGGAGAAGAAGAGCCTCAACCGGGTCGGCGAGCTGAAGGAGCGGCTCGACGACCTGCACGGCGCCCTCGACCGGGCCCAGCGGGACGGCGACTTCGAGCGCGCCTCCAAGCTGATGTACGCCGAGATCCCGGCCGCCGAGCAGGAGTTGACCGAGGCGCAGGAGGGCGCCGAGGAGCGGGACGCCACCTCCTCCATGGTCAAGGAGGAGGTCGGCCCGGACGACATCGCCGATGTGGTCGCCTCCTGGACGGGCATCCCGGCCGGCCGGCTGCTGGAGGGCGAGAGCTCCAAACTCCTGCGCATGGAGGACGAGTTGGGCCGGCGCCTGATCGGCCAGACGGAGGCCGTCCAGGCCGTCTCGGACGCGGTGCGGCGCACCCGCTCCGGCATCGCCGACCCGGACCGGCCGACCGGCTCCTTCCTGTTCCTCGGCCCCACCGGCGTCGGCAAGACCGAACTCGCCAAGGCCCTGGCCGACTTCCTCTTCGACGACGAGCGGGCGATGGTCCGGATCGACATGAGCGAGTACGGCGAGAAGCACTCCGTCTCCCGCCTGGTCGGCGCCCCGCCCGGGTACGTCGGCTACGAGGAGGGCGGCCAGCTCACCGAGGCGGTCCGCCGCCGCCCCTACAGCGTGGTGCTGCTGGACGAGGTGGAGAAGGCCCACCCCGAGGTCTTCGACGTCCTGCTCCAGGTGCTGGACGACGGCCGGCTCACCGACGGCCAGGGCCGCACGGTCGACTTCCGCAACGCGATCCTGATCCTCACCTCCAACCTGGGCAGCCAGTTCCTCGTGGACCCGGCCACCCCGGAGGAGATGAAGAAGCGGCTGGTGCTGGACTCGGTGCGGGCCGCGTTCAAGCCCGAGTTCCTCAACCGCCTCGACGACATCGTGGTCTTCGAGCCGCTGGGCACCGCCGAGCTGAGCCGGATCGTCGACCTCCAGGTCGCCCGGCTGGCCGCCCGGCTGGGCGAGCGCCGGCTCACCCTCCACGTCGACGAGGCCGCCCGGGACTGGCTGGCGCTCACCGGCTACGACCCCGCGTACGGCGCCCGGCCGCTGCGCCGCCTGGTGCAGTCCGCGATCGGCGACCAGCTCGCCCGGGCCATCCTGTCGGGCCAGGTGCACGACGGCGACACCGTCCTGGTCGAACGGGCCGAGGAGGGCGACCACCTCGCCGTCCGGGCCCGCGGCCCGCTGGAGAAGTAGCGCTGCGCAGCCCCCGGACCGGGCCGCCCCCGCTCCCCGAGGGGGCGGCCCGGCGCCGCACTCACCCTCGGTGGCCACGGCCCCGACCGGGGGCCCCGGCAAGATCCACAGGTGCCCGCCCGCCGCCCGGGCGCCCCTGTGAGGCAGGCCCGGGATGAGGCAGGATGGGAGGTGGAAGGGCGGCCTCTCATCGCCGGCCACCACGTGCACTGAGGAAGAGGACCCCCATGAGCATCGACCCGTCGTCCATCCCGTCGTTCGGCGTGCCGCAGGGCGGCCAGCCCGGCGGCCAGGGAGGTCGGCCGGCCGGCCCGCCGCCGATCGTCGTCCCGGACCAGGCCCTGGTGACCCAGCTGCTGGACCAGATGCAGCTCAAGCACGTCGTGGACGAGGAGGGCGACCTCACCGCCCCCTGGGAGGGCTTCCGCGTCTACTACATGTTCCGCGGCGAGCAGAAGGAGCTCTTCGCGGTCCGCGCGTTCTACGACCGCGCCTACCCGCTGGAGGACAAGGCCGAGATCCTCGACCTCATCGACGAGTGGAACCGCGAGACCCTCTGGCCCAAGGTCTACACCCACACGCACGAGGACGGCGTGGTCCGCCTGATCGGCGAGGCCCAGATGATCGTCGGCACCGGCGTGAACCTGGACTACTTCGTCACCACCACCGCCAACTGGACCCAGGCCGCCGTCGGCTTCGAGCAGTGGATCGTCGAGCGCCTCGGCCTGCAGAAGGAGATCGAGGGCGAGGAGGGCGAGGGCGAGGCCCCCGAGGGCACCAACGAGGCCTGATCCTCCCGCCACCGCTCCGCGGCACGGCCCGCTCCGGTACCCCCGGTGGCGGGCCGTTCTTGTCCCCGGCCACCCGCTGCCCCAGGATGGGGCCGACGACGAGGCGTGAGGAGCCGCAATGGGTACGAGGCCGCTGCTGAACCGACGGCTGGCCGGGATGGGCACGACGATCTTCGCCGAGATGTCCGCCCTCGCCACCGCCACCGGCTCCATCAACCTCGGCCAGGGGTTCCCGGACACCGACGGACCGGCCGAGATCGCCCGGGCCGCCGCCGACGCCGTCCTCGCGGGCCGGGGCAACCAGTACCCGCCCGGCCCCGGCATCCCCGAGCTGCGGAGCGCGATCGCCGAGCACCAGCAGCGCTTCCGCGGCCTCGCCTACGACCCGGACACCGAGGTGCTCGTCACCGCCGGGGCCACCGAGGCGATCGCCGCCGCCCTGCTGGCGCTGCTGGAGCCGGGCGACGAGGTGATCGCCCTCGAACCCTTCTACGACTCCTACGCCGCCTGCATCGCCATGGCCGGCGCCGTCCGCGTCCCGCTCACCCTGCGTGCCCCGGACTTCCGCCCCGACCTGGAGCGACTGCGCGCGCTGGTCACCCCGCGCACCCGGCTGCTGCTGCTCAACTCCCCGCACAACCCCACCGGCCTGGTGCTCTCCACCGACGAACTGGCCGCGATCGCCGCCCTCGCCGTCGAGCACGACCTGCTGGTGGTCACCGACGAGGTCTACGAGCACCTGGTGTTCAGCGGCGCCCACCACCCGATCGCCGCGCTCCCGGGCATGCGCGAGCGCACCGTGTCGATCTCCTCGGCCGGCAAGACCTTCTCCTTCACCGGCTGGAAGGTCGGCTGGGTCACCGGCTCGGCGCCCCTGGTCGCCGCCGTCCGCACCGCGAAGCAGTACCTGACCTACGTCAGTGCCGGTCCCTTCCAGTACGCCGTCGCCGACGCCCTGCGGCTGCCCGACGACTACTTCGACGGGTTCCGCGCCGATCTGCTGCGCAAGCGGGACCTGCTCGCCGACGGGCTGAGCGCGGCCGGGTTCCGGGTGTTCCGACCGGAGGGCACCTACTTCATCACCACCGACATCACCCCGCTGGGCGAGAAGGACGGCATCGAGTTCTGCCGTGCCCTGCCCGAGCGCTGCGGCGTCGTCGCGATCCCCAACGTCGTCTTCTACGACGACACCGAGGCCGGCCGCTCGCTGGTCCGCTTCACCTTCTGCAAGCAGGACGAGGTCCTGGAGGAGGCGGTCAGTCGACTCGGTCGGCTCTGACCATCGGATGGGACGCGTCGCACGTCCTGACGAATAGTCAATTGATCTGCCGGGGGCGACGATTGACCCCGGCCGAGGTTCGCCGGGCCCGCCCCGGTCCTTCGTGTGCCCCGTGCGCCGGGCGCGGTGGGGACCGGGGCGTGCGCGCGTCGTGAGTGGCGTGCGAGCAGCGCGCACGGCGCGCGAACCGGGGCGAGGGGCGCGCGCTGTGCAAAGTCGCACACCGGCTCGATCAGAGCGGGGAAGCCGGGGTGCTCGAAACGGTGAATGCTTGACAAAGTTGGGTAAATCACCGACGGACCCGGCGTATTCGTGCTTCTCTGCTGCTGAATCTCCAGCCGGAATCCTTCCTTCCACGGTCGGCCGCGCCCTGGACCGCACAGCCACGAACAGCCTCGCCTTTGCCCAGGCCTACTCGCTGCTGCACGGCGGGCGCGCACGGAGCTGAAACGCGGAGCCGAGCATGCTCACCACACTGCAGACCTCCTACACGGACACCCGCGCCGGTGACCTGGCCTGGTGCCTGGGCGGCGACCCGCTGCCCGCTCTCGCAGTCCGCGACCTGAGACTCGCCAACGCCGGGCGCCCCGGGCCGCCCGGCACCCTCCAGCTGCGGCTGCTGGGCGCCTCGCACCAGGTGGTGATCGCCGCCGGGCCCGGCAGATGCCTGGAGACCGTCGCCTGCCTGCCCGGCCGCCGGACCCCACTGCCCGCCCGGGTGGCCAAACAGGTGGACGGCTGGGAGTACGAGTTCGCGGCCCGGATCGAGGCGCTGCCGCCGCACGACTTCGCCGCTCGCGCCCAGGAGTTGCTGGCCCTGGTCGAGGGCCACCCCCGCGGGTTGGCCGGCGTCTTCCCGGGCGACCCGAGCGCGTTCACCGCACTGGTCACCCAGGGCGCCGCGGACCGGCTGCTCTGGCGCACCTGGCACGCCTATCCGCAGGAGGGCCAGCTGGTCTGTACGCGGTCCTCCCTGGTGGTGACCCGGTGAGCACGGCCGCCGATCCCGATGGGGCCATAGGTCCGCACCTCGGCCTCCATTCGCACGCAGGAACGATTCGTCAACCTGTCGTATCGCACTGTCCGTCGAATGGACGCAGCCATCCGTACCGGACGTCGCCTAGCGTTTGTTCGTGATCAACCATCCGGCCGGTCCACCCGCACAGCCGGGACTCGACCTCGACAACGGCAGCCCACCCCGGCCCGGGCGGAGCCTGACCCCTCTGCCCGCCCGCCGCAGGGCCCGGCTGCGCGCCCACCCCTCGCTCTCCCGGCTCACCGTCCTGCTGGCGGCGTTCGTCTGCGCCGCCTGCGGACTCGTCTACGAGCTCGAACTCGTCGCGCTGGGCAGCTATCTGCTCGGGGACTCGGTCACCCAAACCTCCGTCGTGCTCTCCGTCATGGTGTTCGCGATGGGGCTGGGCTCGCTGCTCGCCAAACGGTTCACCCGCCGCCCGGCCACGGCCTTCGCGCTGGTCGAGTGCGCGCTCGCGCTCACCGGCGGGCTCTCCGTCCTCGCCCTGTACTCCTGCTGGGCCTGGATCGGCCGGTACCAGGCCGCGATGATCGCCCTGACCTGTCTGATCGGGGTCCTGATCGGCGCCGAGATCCCGCTGCTGATGACGCTCGTCCAGCGGATCCGCCGGGAGGACGCCGGGCGGGCCGCGGCCGACCTCTTCGCCGCCGACTACGTGGGCGCGCTGATCGGCGGCCTCGCCTTCCCGTTCCTGATCCTGCCGCTCTTCGGCCCCGGCACCGGCGCCCTGGTCACCGGCGCCGTCAACGCCGTCGCCGGGGCCGCGGTGGTGCTCTGGCTGTTCCGCGAGGAGCCCCCGCCCCGCACCCGGCTGCTGCTCTGGGGCGGCTGCGCCCTCGTGCTCGCCCTGCTCGCCGCGGCCGCCGTCTGGTCCGGCGCGATCGAACGCGCCGCCCGGCAGGCCCTGTACGGCGGGCAGGTCCGGTACGCCGCCCACACCCGGTCCCAGGAGATCGTGCTCACCGGCCCCGCCGAGGGCCCGCTGCGGCTGTACCTGGACGGGCGGCTCGCGGTCTGCGGTCCGGACGAGTACCGGGGCAGCGAGGCCCTGGTCCACCCCGCGATGGCGGCCGGGCCGGACGCCCGGGTGCTGCTGCTCGGCGGCGGTGACGGCCTCGCCGCGCGGGAGGTGCTGCGGCACGGCGGCGTCCGCTCGGTGCTGGTGGTCGACGCCGACCCGGCCCTCGCCCGGCTGGCCAGGACCGACCCGGGCCTGGCCGCGCTCTCCGGCCACTCCCTGGACGACCCCCGGGTGCGGACCGCCACCGCGGACCCGCTGGAGTGGCTGCGCGGCGTGCACCCGGGCGAGGCGTCCTTCGACGTGGTGCTCGCCGATCTGCCCGGCCCCGCCGACAGCGGGACGGTGAAGTTCCACTCGCAGGAGTTCTACGGCCTCGCCACCCGGCTGCTCGCGCCCGGCGGGCGGCTCGCCGTCCGGGCGGACGACGAGCCGAACGGCCTCTGGCAGGTCGAGTCCGGCCTGCGGGCCGCCGGGCTGCGGACCGTCCCGTACGCCGTCCGGGGCGGCCCCGCCGCGAGCTGCCGGCCCGGCTCGCCGGACAGCCAGGCCTTCCTGCTGGCCGCCGCCGCCCAGCCCCCGCTCACCCTCGCCCCGGACGCCCCGCCGCCGCGCGCGTTCACCGCGGACGCCCTGCGGGCCGCCGCCGCCGACCTGACCGCCCTCCGCCCGGCCCGCCCGCCGGCCGCGCTGACCCTGCTGGGGCCGCGCTGACGGACCGCCCGGGGTGAAGCGGGCGGAACCGGGCGGGGCGGAGCGGACGGAATCGGGCGGAGGGCGGCCACGAGCGGTCGGCGGAGGGCCGGGTGCGGCCGGTCGGGGACGTCCCGACGGCAGGTAGGGGCCACTGCGCGGACCACCGCGGGTTCGGTCGGTAGGCTCCGTGACATGGAGCATGAGGTTGTCGTCCCGATGCCGGCCGAACTGGTCCGGCAGGCCCTGCAGGATCCGGCTCTGCTGGCCCGTTGCGTCCCCGGGCTGAGCACCGAGCCGGCCGCCGTCGGCAGCGGGTCCGCCGAGGAGATCGGCGGGCGGCTGAAGCTGCGGATCGGCACCTCCACCATCACCTACAAGGGCGTGCTGTCACTGATCGAGGGCCGCGAGGGCGTCCTCACCGTGTTCGCCGAGGGCGAGGAGGTGCGCGGCAGCGGCGAGGCCACCGCCACCCTCCGGGTCGCCACCGCCGACGGCACCGCGGCCGGGACCACGCTGGTCCGCTTCGTCGGCGACCTGAGCGCCACCGGCCGGCTCACCGAGTTCGACGGCGAGACCCTCGCCGGCGCCGGCCGCCGCCTGCTCGACCGCTTCGCCGCCGCCCTCGCCTCCCCCGACGCGGAGGCGGCGGCGGAGGCTGACGTCGACGCGGAGGCGGCGGAAGCCGAGGTCGAGGCGCGGGACGTCGAGGTGGAGGCGGAAGCCGAGGTGGAAACCGCCGTGGAGGCGGCGGACGCCGAGGTCGAGACGGACGTCGAGGTGGAAGCCGAGGACGCCGGGGAGGCGGCCACCGCCGAGGACACCGACGTCGAGGCAGAGGCCGAGGACGAGGCGGACACCGACGTCGAGGACGAGGACGTGGCGGAGGACGACGAGGAGCCCACCGCCACCGTGCTCTTCCTGGACGACCACCAGGACAACCCCGGCGACGACCTCGACGACGACCTCTCCGACCTCATCGCCTTCTCCGACGCCGACGCCGAGCGCTTCGGCCTCCCGATCGGCGGCGACCGCGAGGAGGACGACCGTGAGGAGGCCGCCGACGTCGACGGCCCCGCCGCCGAGGCCGGGGACGGCACCGGCACCGAGCTCCCCGCCGACCTGCCCTTCGGCTACGAGCAGGAGCCGGTGCTCGGCGGCCCGGTCCGCCGCAGCATCGTCGGCCGCTCCGCCGAGGAGGTCGACCACGCCCCGCCGCGCGGCCCGTACGCCCCCGCCCTGCCGGCCCGCAGCGCGCGGGCCCGGGCGGCGTCCCGCTGGGGCGGCGAGGCCGGCGGCATCGTGGTGCCGGGACCGGGCGGCCGCAGCGCGGTGCCGTGGATGATCGGCGGCGGCGTGGCCCTGATCGGCGGCGCCGTGGTCCTGGCCAGGGCCCTGCGCCGACGCTAGAAGGCCGGACAAGCCCTAGACTGAACGCTCATGAGCAACGACCGCGACGCCCTGCTGGCACAGATCAAGGACAAGGCCGTCGTGCACGGCAAGGTCACCCTTTCCTCCGGCAAGGAGGCCGACTACTACGTCGACCTGCGCCGGATCACGCTGGACGCCCAGGCCGCCCCGCTGGTGGGCCGGGTGATGCTGGACGCGACCGAGCACCTGGAGTACGACGCCGTCGGCGGCCTGACGCTCGGCGCCGACCCGGTGGCCGCCGCGATGCTGCACGCCGCCGCCGCACGCGGCCGCGAGCTGGACGCGTTCGTGGTCCGCAAGGCGGGCAAGGCGCACGGTCTGCAGCGCCGGATCGAGGGCCCCGAGGTCAAGGGCCGCCGGGTGCTGGCCGTCGAGGACACCTCCACCACCGGCGGGTCGGTGCTGACCGCCGTCGAGGCGCTGCGCGAGGCGGGTGCCGAGGTGGTCGGCGTCGCGGTGATCGTGGAGCGGGGCGGCGCCGCCGCGGTCGAGGCCACCGGCCTGCCGTACGTGACCGCGTACGACCTGGCCGACCTGGGCCTCTGACCCGCGCGCGCCGGTAGCCCGGCGGAACGGCGGAACGGCAGCACAGCGGAAACGGCCGGGGCCGGGTCCTGTTTCACGTGAAACAGGACCCCACCCCCCCCCGGCGGCGGGGGTCGCGCAGCCCCCGCGGGGGTGAGCG
>NZ_JBEXYC010000005.1:235769-291425 GCF_040630835.1 Kitasatospora sp. NPDC005751 | reverse complement strand
CGCCGCGATCTCACCCACCGAATGCCCCACCAGCACACGCGGAGCCACACCCCAGGAGGCCAGCAGCCGGAACAGCGCCACCTCCAGCGCGAACAACGCCGGCTGCGCCAACCCCGTACGACCCAGCCCCTCACCCGAGGCGACGACCTCCGCCACCGGCGCGTCGAGCACCGCACACACCTCGTCGAAGGCCGCCCGGAACACCGGGAACGCCCCGTACAACTCCCGCCCCATGCCCGCCCGCTGACCGCCCTGGCCCGCGAAAAGGAACCCCACACCCGCCCGAACCGCACCCGCCCCGGCGGTGACCACATCCGAGCCCAGCAGCACCGCCCGGTGCTCCAGCACCGCCCGCGACGTCGCCAACGACCACCCGACATCCACCGGGTCGATGTCACCCGAGGAGGCCAGCTCCGCCACCCGGGCCAGCTGCCCGGCCAGTGCCTCCGGCGAGCGCGCCGACACCACCCACGGCACCACCGGCATCGCCGGCCTCGCCGCCCGGTCACCGTCCACGGCGACCACCGCCGGATCCCCCTCTTCGAGGATCACATGCGCGTTGGTACCACTGATCCCGAACGAGGAGACCCCGGCGCGACGCGGACGGTCACCCGCGGACCACTCCCGGGCCTCGCCCAGCAACTCCACCGCCCCGGCCGACCAGTCGACGTGGGGTGTCGGGGTGTCCAGGTGCAGGGAACGCGGCAGCAGACCGCTGCGCAGCGCCATCACCATCTTGATCACACCGGCCACACCCGCGGCCGCCTGCGTATGCCCGATGTTCGACTTCACCGACCCCAGATACAGCGGCCGGTCCGCGTCCCGCCCGCGCCCGTACGTCGCCAGCAACGCCTCCGCCTCGATCGGGTCACCCAACCGCGTCCCCGTCCCGTGCGCCTCCACCGCGTCCACATCCGCCGCCGACAACCCCGCACTCGCCAACGCCTGCCGGATCACCCGCTCCTGCGACGGACCGTTCGGCGCCGTCAGCCCGTTCGACGCACCGTCCTGGTTCACCGCACTGCCCCGCACCACCGCCAACACCCGGTGACCCAACCGACGGGCATCCGAGAGCCGCTCCAGCAGCAGCACCCCCACACCCTCCGACCAACCCGTCCCGTCCGCGTCCGCCGAGAACGACTTGCACCGACCGTCCGCCGCCAACCCCCGCTGCCGCGAGAACTCCACGAACGTCCCCGGCGACGACATCACCGTCACCCCGCCCACGACACCCAACGCACACTCACCACCGCGCAACGCCTGCACCGCCAGATGCAACGCCACCAGCGACGAGGAACAGGCGGTGTCCACCGTCAGCGCCGGACCGGTGAAGCCGAAGGCGTACGCGATCCGGCCGGACATGACGCTCGGCGAACCACCGGTCAGCAGGAAGCCGTTCAGGTGCTCGGGGGCCGCGTGCCGCCGGGGTCCGTACTCCTCGGCACTGGCGCCGACGTAGACGGCGGTCGCGCTGCCGCGCAGGGTGTGCGGGTCGATGCCGGCGTGCTCGAAGGCCTCCCACGCCGTCTCCAGCAGCAGCCGCTGCTGCGGGTCCATGGCCAGCGCCTCCCGCGGCGAGATGCCGAAGAAGTCCGCGTCGAAGTCGGCGGCGCCGTCCAGGAATCCGCCGTGCCGGACCGGTCCGGGCGCCCAGCCCCGGTCGGCCGGGAAGCCGCTGATGACGTCGCGCTCGCCGGCGACCACGTCCCAGAGGTCGGCCGGCGAGGAGACTCCGCCGGGGAAGCGGCAGCCGATGCCGACGATCACCACCGGGTCGTCCGCCGCCACCGGCCGGACGGCGGCCGGGGCCACCGGGTCGGGGGCGGCGTCGAACAGCGAGCGGTGCACGTGCGCGGCCAGCCGGCGCGGGGTGGGGTGGTCGAACACCAGGCCCGTGCGCAGCGGGAGTCCGGTCTCGGCGACCAGGGCGTCGCGCAGTTCGACCGAGGTCACCGAGGTGAGGCCGAGGTCGCGGAAGGCGCTGTCGACGTCGACACCGGCCGCGTCGGTGCCGAGGACCCGGGCGAGGGCGCGGGTGACCAGGTCGGTGGTGGCGGCGTCGGGGTCGGGCGCGTCGGCCAGCCGCTGCCGCAGCGCTTCGGCGCGGGAGGGCTCGTGCACCGGGTCGTCGCCGCGCGGGATGCCGAGCCAGTGCCGGTCCCGCTGGAAGGCGTAGCCGGGCAGGGTGATCCGGCGGGCGCCGGTGCCCTCGAACAGGCGCGGCCAGTCGACGCCGACGCCGTGCTCGAAGAGCCGGCCGAGGGAGTTCAGCAGCCGCGGCGGTTCGGCCTGGCCGCTCCGGAGCGCGGGCAGGGCGAGGGCCTCGGGCCGGGTGTCGCCGATCGCGCCGGTGAGCGCGGCGTCGGGGCCGATCTCCAGGAAGGCGGTGGCGGCGCAGCCGCGGACCGCGTCCGCGAACCGCACCGGCTGCCGCACGTTGCGGACCCAGTGGTCCGGCGAGGCCGCCTCGGCCGCCGTGAGCGGGGCGCCGGTGACGGTGGAGACCATCGGGACGCGCGGCGGGCGGAAGGTGAGCCCGGCCACCACCTGGCGGAAGTCCGGGAGCATCGGGTCCATCAGGGGTGAGTGGAAGGCGTGGCTGACGGTGAGCCGCCTGACCCGCCGCCCCCGGGCGCGCAGTTGCTCCGCCACCTCGGCCACCACGGTGTCGACGCCGGACAGCACGACCGATTCCGGGCCGTTGACCGCGGCGATGTCGGCGGCGCCGGTCCGGTCGCCGAGCAGGGCACGGACCTCGTCCTCGGCGGCCTCGACGGCGACCATGGCCGCGCCCTCGGCGGGCAGCGCCTGCATCAGCGTGGCGCGGGCCGCCACCAGGGCGCAGGCGTCGGACAAGTCGAGCACCCCGGCCACGTGGGCGGCCGCGATCTCACCGACGGAGTGGCCGAGGACGACGTCCGGCCGGACGCCCCAGGACTCCAGCAGCGCGGCCAGCGCGACCTCGACGGCGAACAGCGCGGGCTGGGTCCGGCCGGTGCGGTCGAGGCCCTCGCCGGTGTCGATCGTCTCCGCCAGCGAGCCGCCGAGCAGGGCGTCCAGCCGGGCGCAGACCTCCTCGAAGGACCGGGCGAACTCCGGGTAGGCGGCGCGGAGTTCGCGCCCCATGCCGATACGCTGGGCGCCCTGGCCGGTGAAGACCAGGGCGAGCCTCGGCTCGTCCGCCACCGCGCCGGTCCCGGCGAGGCCGTCCAGACCGGCGAGCAGGTCGGCCGGGCCGGCGCCGACCACCACGGCGCGGTGGGAGAACACCGAGCGGGTGGTGGCCAGCGAGTGGCCGACGTCCACCGGGTCCGCGGCGGCCAGTGCGGTGAGCTTCCCCGCCTGGGCGCGCAGCGCCGCCGGGGTGTGGCCGCTCACCACCCACGGCACGGCCGGCATCGGGGTGGCGGCGGGGCGCTCGGGCCGGGCCGGGGCCTCGGTCAGGACCAGGTGGCAGTTGGTGCCGCCCATCCCGAACGAGCTGACCCCGGCCACCAGCGGCCGGTCGGGGCGGGGCCACGGACGCAGCTCCCGCGCGACCTCCAGGTGGAGTTCGGTGAGCGGGATGCCGGGGTGCGGGGTCTCGTGGTGCAGGGTGGCCGGGATGGCGCGGTGGTGGACCGCGAGCACCGCCTTGACCAGGCCGGCGATCCCGGCGGCGCCTTCGAGGTGCCCGATGTTGGTCTTGACGGAGCCGACCAGCAGCGGAGCCTCGGCGGCGCGCGGGGCGGCGAGTTCGGCGCCGAGCGCGGCCGCCTCGACCGGGTCGCCCACCGGGGTCCCGGTGCCGTGCAGTTCGACGTACTGGAGGTCGGCGGGGGTGACCCCGGCGGCCCGGTGCGCCGCGGCGAGCACGGCGCGCTGGGCGTCGACGCTCGGGGTGGCGAGGCTCTCCTCGCCGCCGTGGTTGACGGCACTGCCGAGGATGGTGGCCAGCACGGTGTCGCCGTCGGCGATCGCCGCGGCCAGCGGCTTCAGCAGGACGGCGGCGGCGCCCTCGCCGCGCACGAACCCGTTGGCGCGGGCGTCGAAGGTGCGGCAGACGCCGTCGGGCGACAGACCGCCCCAGGCGGCGAGCAGCGCCTCGTTGTCGGGACCGAGCAGCAGGTTGACGCCGGCGGCGACGGCCAGTTCGGACTCGCCGCGGCGCAGGCTCTCGCAGGCCAGGTGCACGGCGACCAGGGAGGAGGACTGTCCGGTGTCGACGACCAGGCTGGGGCCGCCCGCGCCGAGGACGTGGGAGAGCCGGTTGGCGATGACGCTGCGGTGCACCCCGGTGGCGGTGTGCCGGCCGAAGGTGTCGGGGCCGGCCCGGCGGCTCAACTCGCCGTACTCGTCCCAGATCGCACCGACGAAGACGCCGAGGCGGCCGGCGTCGGCGGGGCGGATCCCGGCGTTCTCCAGGGCCTCCCAGCCGACTTCGAGCACCAGCCGCTGCTGCGGGTCGGTGGCGTCGGCCTCCGACGGGGTCATGCCGAAGAACGCGGCGTCGAAGCGGTCGACGCCGTCGAGGTAGCTGCCCCGGGCCCGGCCGGGGCGCCCGGCGGGGGCGGCGGCGACCGCGTCGGTGCCGGTGCTCAGCAGCTCCCAGAACTCCTCGCCGCCCTGCGCACCGCGGAAGCGGCAGGACATGCCGATGACGGCTATCGCGCCGTCCGTCGCTTCGATCTCACCCACGGAGCCACTCATGCTTCCGGTTCTCCCACCGTCGATATGTTCGGGACAATGGCCGCACAGACGATCAGATACCGATGCTAGGCGTGAGAACCGTTCGGGCACTCCCCTGTCAAACCCCTACCGGAGGGGTCCCCCTTACCCCTTTTCGAATATCTCCGGGGTGCGCCGGGAGTTCCGCTCCGACCTGCGGAAAGGACGCCGGCGAAGGGCCGGGAACGACGAATGCGCCCGGTCCGTGGAACGGACCGGGCGCATGCGTCGTAGGGGTGACCGGCGCGGTGGTCACGGCCGCCGCCGTGACCACCGCACCGGGGGGACTACGGGACCAGGACGGCCTTGCCGAGGGTGGTGCGCTCCTCGAACGCGCGGTGTGCGGCGGCGGCCTCGGCCAGCGGGAACACCTGGCCGACGACCGGCTTCAGCGAGCCGGCCGCGGCGAGGTCGAAGGCCGTCTGGCGCAGCCGGGCCCCGTACTCGGGCTGCAGGAAGACCCGCGGGCCGAAGCCGGAGACCGAGACGCCGCGGACGTACAGCATCTCGGGGTCGAACTGCGGGGCGGTGCCGCCGGCGGTGCCGTAGACGACCAGCCGGCCGAAGCCCATCGCCAGCAGGTCGAACGAGGCCCTGGAGATCTCGCCGCCGACGCCGTCGAAGGCGACCTGGACGCCGCCGGGGGCGAGGTCGCGGACGCGCTGCTCCCAGCCCTCCTCGGTGTAGTCGAGGACGTGGTCCGCCCCGAGCTCCCGGGCCAGGGTGAGCTTCTTCTCGCCGCGGGCCAGCGCGATCACCTCGGCGCCGGCGTTCTTGGCCAGCTGGACCAGCAGGCTGCCGACACCGCCGGCGGCGGACTGGACCAGCACGACGTCCTTGGGCTGGATCGCGGCGACCTCGGCCACGCCGACGGCGACCACGCCCTGGCCGAAGAGCGCCAGCGCCTCGTGCTCCCCCAGCCCGTCGGGGATCGCCTGGACGGCGCCGGCGGGCAGGACGGCCAGCTCGGAGTAGCCACCGGCGGTCGGGGCGGCGCCGACGACCTTCCGGCCGACCCACTCGTCACCGACACCGGCGCCGACCCGCACGACCGTGCCCGCGACCTCGAAGCCGGGGGCGTACGGCAGCGGCGGGTCCGGGAACCAGGCGAACTGCTGCATCAGGCCGGACCGGATCTGGGTCTCGGCGTAGCTGATCCCGGCCGCGCTCACCCGGACCAGCAGCTGGCCCTCGCCCGGCTCCGGGTCCGGGACCTCGTCGACCTTGAGGACCTCGGGCGAACCGTACTCGTGGAACCGAACAGAACGCATGGGTGCGTCTCCTTGACTCAGCTGCCGTGAACTTCACCATAAGCGGACCGGCGGTCCGCTTGGTTGCGATAGCGTAGCCCCGGATCACCGCTGGATGTCAAGGGAGCTCATGTGGCCGTCAGGGAGCGCGCGGACGCCGCGCACAACCGGCGCAAGATCCTGGCCACGGCCCAGCAGCTGTTCCGGGACGGCGGCGTCGAGCACGTCTCGATGGAGGAGATCGCCGAGGCGGCCGGGGTCGGCAAGGGCACCCTGTTCCGGCGCTTCGGGAACCGCGAGGGCCTCATCGGCGCCCTGTTCGACCAGCTCACGGAGGACTGGCAGGACGGCGCGCTCGACCGGCTGGCCGACCCGGAGGTGCCCGCCCGGGAGCGCGTGCTGCGCTTCGTCGGCGAGCTCTTCGACGAGGTCGTGGTGCCCGGCGGCCCACTGCTGCGCGCCCTGGAGAACGCCTCCCGCTCGCACGCCAACGTGGGCCGGTACCTGCTCTGGCACGACGCCCTCGCCCGGGCGATCGCCGAGGCGCGGCCGGGCGTGGACGCCGGCTTCATGGCCCACGCCGTCCTGGGCGTGCCGCGCGCGGAGTTCGTCGACCTGCTCGTCGGCACCGGGATGACCATGGACGCCGTCCGCGCCGGGGTGCTGGCGCTCACCGACTCGGTGCTCACCGCCCCCGGCTGAGCCCACCGGCCGGGCCGCCGGGCCGGCGGGCCCGCCCGCGTCACCAGGCCGGCGGGAACGCGTCCACCACCTGGCCGGAGACGTGCGAGGACTCGGCGGAGAGCAGGAAGCGGGCGAGCGGCAGGTTGTCCCGCACCGCGGGCAGCGCGGGGTACGGGGTCTCGCGCCCCAGGGCGTCCGCCTTGCGGGTGAGGAAGTCGCGGGAGAGCGCCGTCTCCGCGACGATGCCCAGCGCGTTGGCCCGCACGCCCGACCCGGTGAGCTCCTTGGCGAGCGTGCGCACGTAGTGCTCCAGCGCCGCCTTGGCCGAGGCGTACGCGCCGAGCATGTCGACCGGCACCCGGGCGCTGTGCGAGCCGAGGGCCAGCACGCTGCCCCGCCCGGCCGCGCGCATCGGCGGCACCGCGTAGCGCAGACAGCGGACGAAACCGAAGAACGTGGCGTCGAAGACCCGGTTCAGCTCGTCGGCGCCGACCTCCCAGCCGTACCCGACCGCCGAGGCGTCGCCCGCGCTGTAGACCAGGCCGTACGGGGCCGGCGAGACCTCCGCCACCTGGGCGAAGAACGCCGCGACGCTCCCCTCGTCGGTCACGTCGACCTGCCGGTACAGCACGCCGCCACCGGACGGGCGGACGCTGCGGGCGCCCGCGATCACCGTCCGGCCGGCGCCGGCGAGGTCCTCGGCCAGCGCGGCGCCGAAGCCGCTGCTCGCCCCGACTATGACGACTGCGGACTCTTCCACGTCAGACTCCCGGGCTGCGGTGGTGGTACCCCTGCGGCCATTTCCGTCGAACACGGCCGATCGCTATTCTGCACACCGCTCCCGTTCCTTTCCGCGGGAAATAGGCCCGGTAGGGGTTGTTTAGGGGCTGCCAGTACCGCGACACCCGGTTATGCTACTGTCCGCCGCCTTCCGAGCAGGATTTCCGGAAGTCCCGGCATTTCCTCGAATCACCCGTCCGAGCCCGCCGGGAGCAGGTTTCCGTGATATTCGACGACCTTTATCTGGACGGCATCGCCGCCGTCGTCCCGGACTTCGTCACCGTCGCCGACGCGGCCGCCCGGGGGCTCTGCGACGAGGAGCTGGCGACCGGGACGGACTGGCTCTCGGTGGCCGTCGCCGGTGACGTCTCCGCACCCGACATGGCCGCCCGGGCCGGGCGGGACGCGCTGGCGATGTCCCACCACGACGCGGCGGACATCGCCGTGCTGATGCACGCCAGCGCCGGGCACCAGGGCCCCGACATCTGGTCCCCGGCGCACTACGTCCAGCGGCACACCATCGGCGGGTACGGCCCCGCGCTGGAGGTCCGGCAGGGCTGCAGCGGCATGGTCGCCGCCCTGGAACTGGCCGGCTGCTACCTCACCGCCGCCCCGGACCGCGGCGCCGCCCTCGTCACCGCCGCCGACAACTGGGCGCATCCGCTCATGGACCGCTGGCGCGGCACCAAGTGGGCGCTGTTCGGGGACGCCGCCTCGGCCCTCGTCCTCTCCCGCCGGCAGGGCTTCGCCCGGGTGGTGAACGTCTGCGCCTCCTCGCTGCCGGACCTGGAGGAACTGAACCGCGGCGGGGAGGCGCTCTTCCCGCCCGGGGCCACCATCGGACACCGGGTCAGGCTGCGCGAGCGGGTCGAGGCGTTCCAGGGCGACCAGGCCGAGATGGCGAGGCTCATCGGGCAGGCCGAGGCCGGGCTGATCCGCCGCACGCTCGACGAGGCCGGCCTGAAGCCCGGTGACATCAGCCGGGTGACCCACCAGAGCGCCGGGCGCAGGAGCATCGTCGAGCACATCCTGGAGCCCTTCGACGGCGATCTGCGGCTCGGCATGTGGGAGTTCGGCCGCCGGCTCGGCCACACCGGCGCCAGCGACCAGGTCTGCGGCCTCTACCAGCTGCTCGCCGGGCGGGAGGTCCACCCGGGCGACCACGTCATGCTGCTGGGCACGGGTGTCGGCATGGCGTTCGCCTGCGCGATCGTGCAGGTCCTCGACGAACTGCCCGCCACGGCGGCCCCGATCCCGCTGCCCTGACGCCACCCGCCGGGAACGCCCGGGGGCCCGTCGTCCGACTGCCGCAGGCAGTGGTCGAACGACGGGCCCCCGCCGCGATCCGGCTCACCCCAGCTTCCTGCGCAGCTCGCTCCGGCCGGCCACCCGCAGCTTGCGGTAGGTACGGGTCAGGTGCTGTTCCACCGTGCTGACCGTGATCGACAGGGAGCGCGCGATCCGCTGGTTGGTCTCGCCCTGGGCGGCCAGCAGGGCCACCCGCTGCTCCGACGGGCTGAGCTGGTCCAGGAACCCCGCGTAGCGGTCCGTCACCTTGTAGCGGGCGACCCGGTGCGGGGCGGCGCCGGGCAGCTCGCCCCACTGCAGGGCCCGCAGCGAGGAGAGGAACCCGGGCCGCCCCGAGGTGTCCTGGAGGGTGGCGAACAGCTCCTCGCGCAGCTCCTGCCGGCGCCGGCCGCGGGCCGTCGCCCGGCCGAACACCCGGGACCGGTCGCCGGCCGGCACCGCCCGGTCCAGCTGGGAGTCGACCATGGTGAGCGCGTTGTCGTGGTCGCCGACGCCCAGGTAGGCCGCGGCGGCCGCGAGCCGCCAGGCGTAGAGGTCCGGGTCCAGCCCCCAGGACGCCAGCAGCCGGCCGCAGCTCATGAAGTCGGCCAGCGCGGACCGGTGCTCGCCGGCGGCGAGGTGGAAGTGCCCGCGGGCGTACAGGTAGCCGAGGCAGTGCCGGGTCTCGTACATCGGCGCGGGCACCGGGCGGCGCACCCACTCCTTCGCGGCGCCGGGCTCCGCGAGGTCGGTGTACCCGGCGACCAGGCAGGCCAGCGGCCCGCCGATCCAGGCGCCCCGGCGCTGCGGCGGGACCATGTCCAGCACGGCCTCCGCCCGGGCCAGCCCGACCAGGATGTCGCCCCGGTGCAGCGAGGCCTCCGCGCGGGCCGCCAGCAGCCGGGGCGCCCAGGTGTCGGCGGCGAGCCGGACGGCGTCCGGCAGCACTGCGTCGCACCAGGAGATCGCCGCCTCCGGCCGGTTGCTGTGCACCAGGGCCGTGACCGCCGCGAGCACCGCCGAGGCGGTGTCCTCGCGGAAGGCGCAGGCGGAGAGCGCGGAGGCCGCGCCGTCCGCCGGGTCCGGCAGGCCCGGGTCGCCGAGCAGCCGGCTCGCCAGGGCCCAGGCCGCCCGGTGGCGGACCGGGCCGCTGTCCTCCTCCCCGCCCGCACCGGCCGCCGGGCCGCCGGACGGGACGCGCTCCGCGTCCGCGGCCACCGCGCGCAGCAGGCTCGGGAACTCACAGGCGACGAGCAGCCGGTCGGCCGCCGCGTCCAGGTGACGCTGGTCGTCCCGGGCGCCGCCGCCCGCGTCGCGCCGCCGCTCCAGCACCGCCAGCAGGTCCTTCGCCTGCCAGAGCAACTCGGGGGCCGTCTCGGGTCGTTCGACAAGATTCATCGGTGGTTCGCATCCCTCCGGGACCACGGGCCGCATGGTCCGGTCATGGCGCGGGCACGGCCGGAGCACAGGCTCGGCCCGGCGCGCAGGGGCAGACATGGGTGACGTACGGGCGGGGGCGGGGTGCGGCACGGAGCCCGCCGTCCGGCGCGAAGGCGTCCGGAAGCGGCGGTCGTCCGGCGGTCGGCCCGCCGATCGGGGTGAAGGGACGAGGGAGGACGCTCCCAGGACGCCCCGGGATGGCACCTCGGGTGCCGCGACGCGGACGTCGGGCCGCCGGGCCGGGCCACGGGTGGCCGGGAGCGGAAGGAAGGACGGCCGCGGACGGACCGGGCGGGAGCGGCCGACGGACGCCGGGCGCACGGGCACCGGGCCGAACGGGCCGAACGTGCCGGGCGGGCCGAACGGGCCGGGCGGGCCTGCCGTGCGGTACCGGGCCGGTCAGGCCGGGCGGCGGCGCGCGGTCACGAGGCCTGCGGCCACGGCGGCGGGTTCGCGCCCGGGCGGCCGAACGGCCGGCCTTCCGCGGTGTCGGGCGGTCGTGAAGTCTCGGTCATGTGGCGGCCCCCGTCGTCACTGGTACCTGTCTACCTCTACGGACGCTCATCATGGCCGATGCCGTCCTCCAGCCGTCCTCCGGCCGTCCCCGCGCGGTCCTCCCCCGGAGCCGGTGCGATCCGATCGTTCGGACGGAAACTCCGGGACGGTCCGGCGCGTTGGTCCGAGGGCCCGGCAGCCCGGCCGCACGCCCGCGCCGGCAGGCCCGAAGCGGGCCGGTGGTGTCCGAACCGGCCCCGCGCCCGTGCCGGAGCCACGGCTGTCGACCGTGGAATATGGCATTCGAAGATCCGTTTGAATCCAAGTAGCATCGTGGCGAACAGCCCGCGACGGACTTGGTGACGGCGCGTCAGAACGGGGGAGGCTGAGTGAAATTCCGCATTCTCGGACCGCTGGAGGTCGGGGCGAACCACCGCAAGGTGCCCCTGGCGGGCCCCCGGCAACACCTGGTGCTCGCCCTCCTCCTGCTGAAGGCCAATCAGAGCGTGCCGCTCGGCGAGCTCGTCGACGCGCTCTGGGACGATCCGCCCCGGACGGCCGAGAAGCAGGTCCGCAACGCGGTCTCCATGCTGCGCGGTCTGCTCAAGTCCGCCGGGGTCACCACCCTGCCGACCGCCGTCGGCGCCACCGGCTACCGCCTCGACGTCCCCGACGACCAGCTCGACGCGGCCGCGTTCGCCCACGCGCTCGCGGCGGCCCGGCACCACGCCGCCGCCGGGCAGTTCGCCGCGGCGGTCGAGGAGTTCCGGGCCGGGCTCGCCCTGTGGCGCGGACCGGCCCTGGCCGGCCTGGACAACTCGGCCCTGCAGCCGCACACCTCGCGACTGGAGGAGCAGCGGCTCACCGCGATCGAGGAGTGCGTCGACCTCGAACTCGCGCAGGGCCACCACCAGGCCGTCGTCCCCGAGCTGACCGACTGGCTCAGCGCCCACCCGCTGCGCGAGCGGCTGGCCGGCCAGCTCATGCTCGCCCTCTACCTCTCCGGCCGCCAGTCGCACGCGCTCACCGTGTACGAGTCCACCCGGCGGCGGCTCGCGGACGCGCTCGGCCTCGAACCGGTCCCGGAGCTGCGCGAGTTACGCCAGCGCATCCTCACCAACGACGCGGCCCTCGGCCGCCCCCGGACCTTCACGTTCGCGCCGCCCGCCCCGCACAGCCTGCCCAAGGACATCAGCCACTTCACCGGGCGGGAGCAGGAGCTGCACACCCTCGCCGACCGGGTGACCGGCCACCACGACCAGGCGGCGCCCAGCAACGTCCTGCTCGCCGCCGTGGACGGCATGGCCGGGGTCGGCAAGACCTCGCTCGCCGTCCACCTGGCCCACCGGATGACCGGGCGCTACCCCGACGCCCAGCTCTACCTCGACCTGCACGCGCACTCCCCCGGCCTGGCCCCCCTCGATCCGGGGGCGGCACTGGAGAAGCTGCTGCGCTCGGTGGACGTCACGGGAGCCGCCGTCCCCGAGGACCTGGAGGAGCGGGCCGCGCTGTGGCGCACCAGACTGGCCGGCCTGCGGGCGGTCCTCGTCCTGGACGACGCGGCCAGCTCCGCCCAGATCCGGCCGCTGCTGCCGGGGACGGCCGACTGCCTGATCCTGGTCACCAGCCGAAGCCGGCTCACCGACCTGGACGCCGCCGCGGTGCTCTCGCTGGAACCGCTCCCGCCGGCCGACGCGGGGCGCCTGCTCGACCGGATCGTGGGTGACCGGCGGGTGGCCGCCGAGCCCAAGGGCGTCGCCGAGCTGCTCCGGCTCTGCGGGTACCTGCCGCTGGCCATCCACGTCACGGCGGCCCGGCTGCGCCACCGGCCCGCCTGGACCGTCGCCTACCTCACCTCCCGGCTGCGCAGCCACCGGCGCCGGCTCGGTGAGCTGCAGACCGCCGAGAGCGGCATCGCCGCCGCCTTCGACCTCTCCTACCGCCGGCTCGGACCCGAACCGCGGCACCTCTTCCGCCTGCTGGGCGTGCTCCCGGGGACGGACTTCGACGCCGACGCGGCGGCGGCCGCCGCCGGGATCGACCGCCGGGCCGCAGACCGCGTGCTGGAGGAACTGCTCGACGTGCACCTGGTCCAGCAGCCGCGCGAGGAGCAGTACCGGCTGCACCCGCTGCTGCACGCCTACACGGTGCACCTGGCCGCCACCGAGGCCGGTGAGGCCGAGCGGCAGGCGGCGCTGACCCGGTTGTTCGACCACTACCGCCGCACCGCGGCGGTGGCCATGGACACCGTCTCCCCGCCGTGGCGGTGCGACCGCCCGCCGCTGCTCCTCCCCGCCGGGCCCGCGGCCTCACCGGCCGGACTCGACCAGGCCACCGAGTGGTTGGAGGCGCAGTGGCCGAACCTGCTGTCGGCGGCCGAGACGGCCCGGCGCGGCTGGCCGGACCAGAGCGCCGACCTGTTCCGCGTGCTGCGCCACTACCTGCACCTGCGCGGCCAGCACGCCGAGGCGCTCTCGTTGCACAGCCGCACCGTCGCCCTGGCCCGCGACACCGACGACCGGGAGCTGGAGAACCTCGCCCGGTACGGCCTGGGCCTGGCCAACCAGCGGCTCGGCCGCTACGACACCGCCCTCACGCACTTCCGCCAGGCCCTCGACGTCGCCCGCGAGCTGGGCGACCACGTGACGCACGCCCGCACGCTCAGCAACATGGGCCTGGTGCTCCACCGGCTCGGCCGCTACGAGAGCGCCCTCACGCACTTCGCCCAGGCCCTCGACCTGGCCCGCGACACCGGCACCCCGAGCGCGGAGTGCTACGCGCTGTGCGGTCTGGGCCTCGTCCACGAGCGCCTGGGCCGCTCCACCACCGCCGTCATCCACCTGCGCCAGGCCCTGGTGATCGCCCAGCGGATCGACGACCGCGACATCCAGGGCTACGCGCTGAGCAACCTCGGCCGGGTGCAGTGCGGCCCCGGCCACTACGAGCAGGCCTGCGACGACCTGCGCAGGGCCCTGGCCCTGGCCCGCGAGACCGGCGCCCGCGACCTCGAAGGCCACACCCTCTGCGGGCTCGGACTCGTGCACCAGCGCCTCGGCGACTTCGACACCGCCCTGACCCACCTCCACCAGGCGCTCGCGCTCGCCCGCGAGACCGGCACCCGCGACCTCGAAGGCCACGCGCTCTGCGGCCTCGGGCTCGTCCAGGAACGCCTCGGCCACCACGCCCTCGCGCTGGCCCACCTGCACGAGGCCCTCGGCCTCGCCCGCGACACCAGCACCCGCGACCTCGAAGGCCACGCGCTCTGCGGGCTCGGACTCGTGCACCAGCGCGTCGGCGACCACGACACCGCCCTGACCCACCTCCACCAGGCGCTCGCGCTCGCCCGCGAGACCGGCACCCGCGATCTCGAAGGGCAGGCGCTCGGCGGGCTCGGCGAGGTCGCCTGCCGGCGGGGCGACCCGGCCGCGGCGCTGGACCTGCACGGCCGGGCCCTGGCCATCAGTCAGGAGACCGGCGACCGCCACCGCCAGGGCCGGGCGCACCGCGGCCTCGCCGCGGCCCACCGGGCGCTCGGCGCGCCGGACGCCGCCCATGAGCACGACCGGCTGGCCGACCAGCTCCAGCGGCACTCCGGCGGGTGGCGCCCGGCCGGGCCGGACCGACGGCGCGGCCCGGCCGAGCGCCCGGCCCCGAGGGACCTGGGGCGGGTCTGAGCGGGCCCGGGGCCGGTCCGACCGTTCGCGTCACATCGTCGCGCGGCGGGAACGGCCGGACCGGCGGGCCCCAGGGAGAGTGTGCGAAGTCCCGCCCGGTCCGCGACGCGAGGTTGCGAACACGCGCTAGTGCGGGCGCACCGACAGCGCGTGGTGGAAGATGTCGCGCGGGTCCCGGGCGGCCTTGATCTGCTGCAGCCGCGCGTAGTTGTCCTTGTAGTAGATCGTCGACCAGGGGGCGGACGAGGTGTTCCAGGCCGGGTCGGCGAGGTCGACGTCGGGCCAGTTGACGTAGTTCCCGTCGGTGACTCCGTTGGGCACCGGCACGCCGCCGGTGGTCGCGTAGACGTCCCGGTAGAGCTCCCGGACCCACTGCAGTTGGCGGGTCTCGTCCGCGGCGTCGGACCAGTAGTTGGAGAAGGAGGCGAGCATCACCGAATCGCGGTGCGGCACCGCGGTCGTGGTCGGGGAGAAGGAGTTGACCTTCCCGCCGAAGGAGAAGAGGCCCATCAGACCGGAGGCGTACGTGTAGGAGGGGCTGGTCAGGTAGCGGTAGACGGTGCGCAGCTGGTCGGGGGTGTACCCCTTCTTGTGGTAGGCGCCCTTGGTCTTCGAGCGCAGCAGCAGGCTCGGGATGCCGAACACGCCGGCCACCTCGGAGGCGCTGGTGGTCGTGGTGTAGAGCCACGGCAGGTTGCCCGTGGTGCTCGCCGCCGGGGCCGCGGCGACGTTCCTCGTCATCGCGGCGGCGAAGTCGGTCAGCATCTGCTGGGTGCCGGTGACGGTCGGGTCGACCTGGGCCCGGACGATGACGCCGCCCTTGCCCTGGCGGATCGCGATGAGCGAGGCCCAGAGCTGGTTGGCGGCGGCGCCCGGTGCGCTGTTCTGCTCGTGCCAGGTGCCGAAGTTGGTGACGAGCGTGGTGAACGCCGCCTCGTCCAGCTGGGACCAGTCCCAGAACAGCGTGGTGATCATGATGCCGCCCGGGGTCGGGGGCAGCAGCTTGGTCGGATCGGTGCCGGTCGCGCCGGGCGAGCGCAGCCAGAACCGGGTGACGATGCCGAAGTTCCCGCCGCCGCCGCCCGCGTGGGCCCACCAGAGGTCCCGGTTGGGATCGTTCGCCGAGGAGGTGGCGATCACCGAGCGGGCCATGCCGAAGGCGTCCACCACGACGACCTCGACGGCGTAGAGGTTGTCCGCGACCAGGCCGTAGAGGCGGGACAGCACGCCGTAGCCGCCCCCGGTGATGTGGCCGCCGACGCCGACGCTCGGGCAGGAGCCGCCGGGTATCGTCACGCCCCAGCCGAGGTCGAGGGTGCGGTAGACCTGCGAGAGGATCGCGCCGCCCTCGACCGCGAAGGCGTTCATCGTGGTGTCGAAGTACACCGCGCGCATCTCGGACAGGTCGATGACCACCCGGACGTCCGGGTCGTCGACGAAGTTCTCCAGGCAGTGGCCGCCGCCCCGGACGGTGACCCGCTTGCCCGCCGCCACGGCCTCGTTGACGGCCTGCACGACCTGGCTCGTGGAGCCGACCAGCTTCACCGCGTCGGGGTTGCCGGTGAAGCGGCGGTTGTACCCGCGCAGCAGCAGGTCCGGGTAGCGCCGGTCGCCGGGCGCGACACTGACCGGGCCGAAGCCCTGGGTCAGGAACGGCCACGACTGGTCGGCGCCGGCGTCCGGCACCGGCGCGGCCGCCGCGACCCCGCCGCCCACGACGAGATCCGTCGCGGCGATCCCGAGTCCGGCCGCCCCGAGTCCGGCCAATGTAAAGCGTCGACGAGACAACTCCGCCATGAAATCCCCCTGCTGGCACCAGCACGCATCCGAATGTCACGAGAAGGCCCGAAGTCGAATTCCGGCCACCTCGTTCGGCCAAATGATGCTACGTCCGGCGGACCCGTCAACCGGCCCCCTAAGAACCCCCTATCCCGCCCCCGCGAAGGCGTCCGGAACACCACCCTTCTGGGAGGCTGACCTCACGGTATGTCCGCGCGTGGCAAGAGAGTTGGATTGACATGACCACTTACCTCATCACCGTGCTGAGCAACGTGCACGAGGGTCGGGAGAAGGACTTCCACGACTGGTACGAGAACACCCACATTCCGGAGATTCTCGAAGTTCCGGGAGTTCTTTCGATCCGCCGGCTGGTGCTCAACGACGAACAGATCGGCGCCGACAAAGGGCACTCGCAGGCCCACTACCGCCATCTGACGCTGATCGAGATCGAGACCGACGACTTCGACGCCTCGCTCGCCGCCATCAGCACCCTGGACGGCAGCCGGGCCGAGGAGCTCCTGATCCCGGGCCAGGTGCTGGCCTCGCTGTACCGGGACCCGAAGGTGTACACCCGGTCCTGACCCGGCACGGGGCCTCGGCGGGGGCGGGCGGACCCGCCCGGCCGGGTCCGCCCGCGCCGCCGTGACCGCCGCCCCCCACCCCGCCGTGCTACTCCGCCCCGCCCCACCGTGACACCCCACCGCGCCGTGACGCCTCCGGCGCGACGCCCTCGACGTGACGCCCCCGTCCAGCGGCCCGCCGACGCCCCGCGCGCGCCCTCCCCCACCCGCCGACCGGACGCCGGCCGGAGGCCGTCCGACGCCCGTGGGGCCCGCCTCCCCCGGGCTCCGCAGCGGCCGCGGACTCCGCCGGGGAGCGGGCTTGAGATGCCCTTGACACGTTTATAGGTCTATACCATGCTGCGAGCGGCGCCCCGGCGGCGGGGCGAACTCCGCTTCCGCAGCGGGACTTCGGCACAGGTGACAGCTTCATACGGGGGAGATCGTTGTGCTCGTGCATGTCCTGGGACCGCTTCGTGTCGACGTCGACGGAACCGCCGTGGCCCTCGGTGGCAGGCGGTCGCAGATCGTCCTGGCGACCCTCGCCCTGACCCCGAACTGGGTCGTGCCGCTCGACCGGCTGGTGGACACCGTCTGGGGCCCCGCGCCACCCGCCAGCGCCCGGACGCAGATCCGGATCTGCGTCTCCCAGCTGCGCCGGGCCTTCGCCGAGGCGGGTGCGCCGACCGTGATCGAGACCCATCCGAACGGGTACCGACTCCGGGTCGGCCCGGGTGAGTTGGACGCCTCGGCGTTCAACGAGGAGGTCGCCCGGGCCCGGCTGCTGGCCGCCCAGGGCGCGCCGGAGGAGGCCGTCACCGGCCTGCGCCGGGCCCTCGCCCGGTGGACCGGCCCGGCGATGGCCGGGCTCGCCTGCCCGCCCGTGGAGGCCTGGGCCCGCCGACTGGAGGAGAGCCGGCTGCGCGCCGTCGAGGAGCGGATCCGGCTGGAGCTCGGGCTGGGCCGGCACCAGGACCTGGTCGGCGAGCTGGAGCAGCTGGTCTGCGCGCACCCGTTCCGCGAGCACCTGCACGGCCGGCTGATGCTCGCCCTGCACCGGTCGGGCCGCACGGCCGAGGCGCTGGCGGTGTACCGCAGACTCCGGACCGCCCTGATCGAGGAGCTGGGCATCGAGCCGGGGCCCGAACTGCGTTCGCTGGAACGGGAGATCCTGCTCGGCGTGGCCGCGGCGCCGCCCCCCGGGGAGCCGGCGGTACGGCGCCGGACGAGGGCGGGCGACGCCGTCCACTCCTCCTGGTGCCCGGTGTAGCCGCACCGCCGCGCGGGCCGGACGGGGGCTCAGCCCCGGTGGCGCCACCAGAACGAGCCCGGCTCGTAGTGGTCCCGGACGCCGAGGGCGCGCCAGAGCGGTTCGGCGATCCTCCGCAGCTCCGGGTCGGCGTGCACGAAGGCGTCGGGCAGCTCCAGGTCGAAGCGGTCCGGGGCGGCCGTCAGCAGGGCGGCGAGCAGGTACTGCTCGGAGTAGTGCCGCCAGCGCCAGGAGTACGGGTAGTCCGCGGGCAGCATGATGTCGTGGACGTGCACGATCACCCCGGGCTTGAGCCTGGGCAGCACCTCGAAGAAGAACACCGCCACGTCCGACCCCATGTGCAGCCGGTGCGAACCGTCGAAGAAGACGATGTCACCGGGCTCCAGATCGGCGAAGACCCCGAGGTCCGCGTGTTGCAGCGGGGTGCGGATCACCTCGTCGCAGAGCCGGTCCACGGTGGCGCGCGGCGCCGGGTCGATCGAGGTGATCCGGGTCGCCAGCCCGAGGTCCTCGAGCGCCCGGCGGGCGAACTTGGTGGAGTTGCCCGAGCCGATCTCCAGGTACCGGGCCGGGCGCTCCTCGGCCAGGAAGCCGTAGAGCGAGAGCGCGTCCAGCGGAGGCAGCCAGCCGTTGTTCCAGTACGGGGTGGAGCCCGCCGCGGTGCCGCTCAGCGGGATCCCCCGGAGCAGCTCGGTCAGCTCCAGGAAGCCGGTCAGCCGCTGCGCGTAGCGCTCCCGATTCTTCTCCAACAGGGACCGCACCTCGGTGAGTTCGGCGCGCGGCTCGGGGGTGACGACGTGGTCCCAGAAGAGCGGCTTGCGCAGCCCGAACGCCCAGAGCGTCAGGCCGTGCAGGACGGGCCGCTCCGCCAGCCAGTCGACCGGCCGGCGCAGTACGGGAAGCCGCTCCAGCAGTTCGACGCCGGAGGCGGTCCGGACGGCGGTCCGCAGATCCTTGAGCACCATCGTTGTTCCTTTCAGAGGGAGAGCCACAGGTCCTGCAGCCGGTGTTCGGAGATGCCGTCGGTCGGCCGGAAGTCGTAGCGGTGCACCCGGACCGGGCCGGCGGTGAAGCTCCAGTCCAGCCGCCAGAACGGGAAGGAGCGGTTGACCGCGCTGTCCCAGTCGAAGCCGGCCGGCGCGGAGAACTTCCAACTCAGCGGCAGGAAGTCGTTGTTGGCCCGGATCGCGTCGTCCGCCCGGTCGCGCAGGCCGTCCAGGTCGCGCATCGACGCGCCGGCGTTGAAGTCGCCCGAGACGAGCACCTGGTGGGGGTTGCCGGCGAGGTCCCGCTCCAGGCCGCGGATCTCCGCCCGGCGCCAGTCGAACTTGCGCCGGAAGTAGGAGTCGAAGTCGAAGTCCGAGAACGGGTCGAGGTCGGGCGCGAGCGGTACGGTGACGTGCACGTTGTAGACGCTGAACACCTTCGACCCGACCTGGAGGTCGGTGCGCAGCACCTTGTCCCGGGCGAAGACCGTGCCGAACGGGGCGTCCGGCGCCAGCTCGGCGCCGGTCCCGACGGCCGGCTGGGCGACGATCGGGTACCGGGAGACGGTGAGCAGCTCGCCCCGCCGGGCGATGTGGTAGCCGGGGAACTCGGCCGCCAGCCGCGCGTCGTCGTCCAGCCGCAGATAGCCGTCCTCACCGCGGCCGGCCTGCCAGACCACGTGCTCCTGGAACAGGTACACGTCCGCGTTCTGGCGGTGGATCAGGTCGTACAGCCGGTTCACGTCGGTGGCGGCGGCCCAGTACTGGGTGTTGAAGGAGACCACGTGCAGGGCGCCGGGCGGCACCGGGCGACCCCCGTGCCAGAGGGCGGGCCAGTTCAGCCCGGAGCCGGTGAGGAGGGCGAGCAGCAGCGGGGGCAGCGCGAGGGCGGCGGCCCAGCGGCGGCGCGGGCCGCAGGCGGCGGCACTGGCGGCCAGGAGCACCAGCGGGACCGCCACCAGGAACACCGGCGGGGTGGCGTCCAGCAGGATGGCCCAGTGCCAGCGGCCGCTGACCGACCGGCGCAGCACGGCGTAGCAGAGCCAGAGCCCGGCCAGGGCGATCAGGGCCCACCCGTACCAGGTGCGCAGCCGCCGGGCGATCCGGCGGGCCCGGCTCGGCGGGTCCGGGTCCGTCGCCCCCCGGTCGCCGTCAGCGCTCCCGCCAGCTCCGTCGTCGCGGGCCGGCGCGGCGGCCACGGCGTCCGCGGCGACCACGGCGTACATCCGGCGGAACCGGCGGCTGACGGCGAACTGGGCCAGCCCGGCGACCAGACCGGCCAGCACGACGGCGTTCACCAGCAGGTGCGCCAGGGTGAAGAAGGCCAGGAAGCCGAGCCCGCGCTCCTGCCGGACGAACCGGTACTGGCCGAGGTCGGTCAGCACGAAGCCGGCCACCGCCAGGGCCGTGACCAGCGCCGTCAGCGGCTGCCAGGCGATCAGCGGCAGGCTCGCCACCGCCAGCCCGGCCAGCGCCGAGGCGACCGCCCGGCCGGGGGTCTCCATCCCCTGCATCGCCCGGCCCCGGCCCAGGTAGAACGGCACCCGCAGCCGGCTGCGGACGAAGGCCTTCCGGAGCAGCGGCCGCATCCGGCTCTCGTCGGAGAGCCGGCCCCGGACCCGGGAGGTGAGCACCATCGGGTGGAGCGCGGCGAGCCGCTCGGCGTGGTCGATCTCCTCGGTCTGCCGGAGCGCGCCGTTGAACCAGCCGGCCTCCAGGAAGGCCGACCGGCGGACCGCCCCGAGCGCGTAGAAGCCGCCGCTGACCAGGCCCTCGGCGCTCTTGCGCCAGTAGTGGTACTGGAGGATCCGGTACTGCCCGACGGCGCCCTCGGGGAACAGCGGCTCCTTGTCGGGAACGCCGAACACCGCGCCGTACTCGGGGTGTTCGGTGAAGATCCGCACCGCCTCGGCGACGGCGTCCGGGTGCATGGTCAGATCGGCGTCCAGGAAGAAGAGGATCTCGCCGGCGGCGTGCCGGACCCCGAGGTTGCGCGAGCCGCCCGGGCCGCCGTTGCGCTCGGCCCGCACCAGGGTGACAGGGTGGGCGGCGGCCAGGTCGGCGGAGTCGTCGGTGCTGGCGTCGTCCACGACGATCACTTCGACGGCCGGGTAGCTCTGCTCCAGGATCGAGCGCAGACAGAGGTCAACGGTGCGGCGGTCGTTGTACATCGGGACGACCACCGACACGAGCGGTGGGGGTGTGGGCATGGGACCTCGTTCGGAGTTCGGAGTTCGGGGTTCGGAGTTCGGGGTTCGCACTTCGGGATCCGGCGGCCGCTGCCTGATGGCGCGTCAGAGCAGCTGGAAGGCCAGCAGCAGGCCGGCCCAGAGCGAGGAGTTGGTGAGCATCACGCCGTCCCGCAGCAGGGTCCGGACGGGGTTGCCGCCCTCGCTCTGCACCACCACGATCTGCAGGTAGCGGAAGAGCGCGAGCAGGGCGCAGGGCGCGGTGAGCAGCGCCCCGGCCGCGTAGCCGGACTCGGTGCGCAGGAAGAGCAGGTAGCCGACCACGGTCAGCCCGGAGCAGAGCACCAGGACGAGGTCCAGGAAGTGCGCCGAGTAGCCGACCAGGGCGGGCCGGTGGCCGCTGCCGGAGACGCCCAGTTCGTGCCGCCGCTTGCCCACGATCAGGACCAGGCAGAGCGTCAGCACGGTGAACACCAGCCAGGCGGCGACCGGGCGGCCGCCTGCGCCGTAGCCGCCGAACAGCCGCAGGACGAACCCGGTGGCGACGATGAACACGTCCAGCAGCGGCAGGTGCTTGAGCTTCCAGCTGTAGGCGGCGTTCACCACCAGGTAGAGCAGGACCGGCCAGACCGCGGCGGGCCGGGAGAGCAGCAGGACGGGGGCGAGCAGCCCGGCCAGCAGCAGGATCAGCGCCACGGCCGTGCGCCGACCCACCCGGCCGGCGGCCAGGGGGCGGTGGCGCTTGACCGGGTGGCGCCGGTCCCGTTCGATGTCGGCGATGTCGTTGACCACGTACACCAGCGACGAGGCGAGCACGAAGGCGCAGGTGGTGACGGCGACTCGGGCCACCATGCCCCAGTCCAGGTCGGCGCCGAGCAGGGAGAGCGGCACCACCAGGAGGTTCTTCGGCCACTGGCCCGGCCGGAGCAGCTCCAGCGGTGCCGGCAGCCGGGAGGTGGGGCCGCGCCGGAGGGGCTCCGTCTGTTCGCTCAGGAAGGTCATCGCGCACTCCCTCAGAAGAAGATCTTCACGGCGGACAACAGGCCCTGGCTCCACGGGTCCCGGCTGGTCCGGCCGGTCGGGCTGCCCGCCGGACGGTCGTGGCGGGCGGTGCGCCACCAGTCGTAGGTGCGCAGGATCGCGTCCCGGTTGGACAGCCTGGGTGCGAAGCCGAGCCGCTCCCCGGCCTTGTCGATGCTGACGTAGGAGTCCTCCATCAGCTTGTGCAGCAGCCGCCCGTAGACCGGCGAGAGCCTGGCCTTCTGCAGGGTGCTCAGCACGGTCAGCGCGGGCCGGGCGGGCAGTGCGACGACCCGCTTGCCGTGGCCGGCCGCGTCCAGGACGGCCTGGAAGTCCTGGCGCAGGGTGCCGAACTCGGCGGCCGCCAGGTTGTAGGTGTCGTTGGCGACGTCCTCGGGCGCCGTGAGCACGGTGACCACGGCGTCCACCAGGTCGTCGATGCCGAACATCTGGATCCGTACGTCCCCGCGGCCGAGCACGGGGAAGTTCCGGCCCTCCTCCGCCCACTCGAACAGCATCGAGAACAGGCCCATCCGGCCCGGGCCGACGAAGGTCTTGGGCCGCAGGATCGGCACGCACATCCCGGCGGCGCGGTGGCGCTCGGCGATCTCCTCGGCGGCGGCCTTGGCCCGGCTGTAGGTGTCGACCGGCTCGCGCGGATACGTCTCCGGCGTCGGGACGACCTTGGGCAGGCCGTACACGGCCGTCGAGGAGATGTGCACCACCCGGGGGGTGCCGGCGGCGCGCGCGGCGGCGAACACGTTCTCGGTGCCGCCGACGATGATCGAGCGGATCTGCTCGTCCGGGTAGCTGGGCAGCGCGGCCGCCGCGTGGACCAGCACCTCGGCGCCGTCCAGCGCCCGGGCCATCACGGCCGGGTCGCGGATGTCGCCGACCACCGCCACGCCGGGGCCGGGCCGCAGGTCGACCCCGCGGACGTCCTTGCCGTCCGCGAGCAGCCGTTCGGCGAGCCGCGAGCCGAGCATGCCCGCGGCGCCGGTGATCGCGATCACCACTGGGACCCCACCTTCTGCTTGAGGAACCGCGTCACCAGGTGCCCGAGCCCCTTGCCGAGCACCTCGCCGAGCGCCTCGACCGTGCGCACCACGTCGGCCGGGTCGGTGACCAGCGAGGGGCCGATGACCAGCGGGTTGAGCCCGTTGAGGGTGTAGTAGGCGAAGATGTCGTGGTCCTGGTACAGGGCGTTGATCACCGCGCAGGTGACCAGCTTGGTCTTGAACCTCGGGTCACGGGCCATCCCGCCCGGCGCCAGCCTGGCGACCAGGTCGAGGATCTTCGGCCCGCCCTCGATGAAGACTCCCCAGAGCGCCCCGGCACCCGTCACCCGGCCGACCGCCTCCGGGTGCTCCTTGGCCAGCCGGGCCAGCCCGGGCTCCAGGACGGCGCCGATCGCCCGGGCCCGCGCCGGGTAGTCGTCCTCGATGGCGATGTTGACGGCCTCCAGCGCGGTGGCGCACTCCTCGCCGAAGCCGTAGTACGTCGTCGAGGTGGACTGCAGCAGCGCGTCGCCGAGGTTGTCGTAGGCCTTGCGGAAGACCGGTTCGCGGGCGACGAACGCCGAGATCGAGGACTTGCCGCCGCCGAAGGACTTGGAGGTGGTGAGGACGTCCGGAATCAGGCCCGGGTAGCGCATGAAGTGGAACAGGGTGCCGGTCTTGCCCCAGCCGGTGTAGATCTCGTCGAAGATCAGCACGATCTTCTTCCGGGTGCACAGCTCGCGCAGCCCGCGCAGGAACTCCTCGGAGCAGGCCTGCACGGTGGAGGCGCTGAACGGCTCGATCAGGATCGCGTAGACGTCGTCCGGGTGGGCGTCGACGGCGCGGCGGACCGAGTCGAGGTCGTTGTAGGTGAAGGTGTCGATGCCCGGGATGGTGGGGAAGGCGAACTGGCTCTGGCCGGTCAGGCCGCCGGAGCCGAGCAGCTTGCCGTGGAAGGCGCAGTCGGCGCGCAGCACCGTCCCGCGCCTGCCGCCGTGGTACTTGTACGCCAGCTTGACGGCCCCTTCCACCGCCTCGGCGCCGGAGTTGGGCAGGAAGGACATCGAGAGGTCGCCGGGCAGCACCTCGGCCAGGTTGTGGCCGAGCGCGGCGAGGTAGGGCGAGAAGTACGTCTTGTGGACCTCCATCCGGCCGGCCCGGGCGAACCGCTCGCGGGCGGCCAGGATCCGCGGGTGGTTGTGGCCGTGGTTGAGCACGCCGACCCCGCCGGTGACGTCCAGGATCCGGCGGCCGTCGGTGAGGGTCAGATGGGCGCCCCGGGCCTCGGCGACCAGCTCCCGGCCGAAGCCGAAGGAGGTCATCAGCGAGACCTGGCTCTTGTTCACGTACCGCCGGTACAGGTCGTGCACCTCACGGACCTGGAACCGTTCGGCGTCGTCAAGGGTGTACACGGGCTTCCTCTCGCATCGGGGTGGACCTGAGCCGGGCCCAGGTCAGGACGACGGCCGAGCTACCGAGCTCGGCCAGCACGCAGACGACCCGGCTGGCGATCGCCGCGGTGGCCGCGACGCCCCCGGGCAGCACGGTGGCGAGCGCGGCCGTGATGGTCAGCTCGCGCACCCCCCAGCCGTCCGGCACGATCACGGCCAGGCTGCTGACCACGGTGGCGAGCGCGAAGGCACCGACCGCCGGGCCGAGGGAGGCCCCGGCCGACCCGCCCAACGCCAGGGCCAGGAACCAGAGATGCAGGCCGGAGACCAGCCAGGAGGCGATCGCCAGCAGGACGGCGCGGCGGACGGCGGCGTCCGGCGGCGCCTCGACCGGCCGCCGCAGCAGCCGGGCCGCGGCCGCGACCGGCCGGGTGGCCAGGGCCGGGCGGACGACGCAGGCCAGGAAGCCCGCGGCCGGCAGGCAGAGCCAGACCCACTGCCCCGGCAGCGCGGCCGGCGCCGCCAGCAGCCCGACGCCCGCGCCGGTGAGGAGGGTAAGCGCCAGGCTGAGCAGGTAGGCGGAGGTCATCTGGGCGGCCGGCACCCCGGCCGCCCGGCCGTGCGTGACATGGGTGAGCACGCCCCAGACCCGGCCCGGCAGGTACTTGCTGAGCTGCCCGAGGAAGTAGATCCGGGCGGCGTGGACCCCCCGGATCGCGTGGTCGCCGGGGATCAGGACCCGCCAGGCGTGCACCGCGAGCACCAGGCCGGCCACGTTGGCGGCGAGCGAGGCGGCGAGCGGCGGCAGGGCGTCCGCCCGGGCGAACGCCCGTACGGCGACCGGGCCTTCGTGGCGGAGCAGCAGGCCGAGGCCTACCAGGGCGGCGAGCACGATCAGCGGGGTGAGCACCTTGCGCAGCCGGTCCAGCATCACCGGGCCGCCCCGGTGCCGGGTGTGGCGCCGGGTGTGGCGCCGGGCTCGGCCGCCGTCGCCGAGGCCGCCCCGGCGCCGTCGGCACGGTCCGGGAGCAGCATCCGGACCGTGCCGACGGCGGCGCCGCTCACCAGGGCGGTGATGACCAGGAAGTGGACGCCGGTGAAGAACGGCACGAAACCCGGGCCCCGGTGGCCCGCGACGAACCGCAGCAGCCGGCCGTTGGCGGCGCAGAACCCGAGCGCCCCGAGGGCCGGCAGCACCGGGTACCAGGGCGCCAGCGGCAGGGTGGCCAGGGTGAGGGCGGCGGCGGCGACCGACGCCGGACTGTTGGCGGTCAGGTTGCGCCGCCCGCCGCGGCGCGCCGAGGCCAGCGCGGGCACCAGCACCAGCGCCCGCCGGAAGGTCTCGGCCAGCAGCGGCCGGAGCCGGTGCTCCTCGTCGTGCAGGGCGACCACCCGGTCGGTGAGGACGATCCGGTGGTGCGGCGCCAGCCGGTCGCTGAACTCCAGGTCCTCGGAGTCCCGCAGCCGCTCGTCGAAGCCGCCGAGGCGCTCGAAGACCTCGCGGCGCACGGCCGCCTGGGCGAAGAAGGCGGTCTCCACGACGCCCGCGCCGCGCACCCGCCACCAGTGCGCGTGCAGCACCCGGTAGCGCTCCACCGGACCGTCGTCGAACAGCGGATCCGGTGCGATCACTCCGTGTACGCAGCCGCACTCCGGGTCGGCCGCCAGGATTTCCAGCGCGTTGGCCACCGAATCGGGCGTCAGCGCCTCGTCGGAATCGAGGAAGAACAGAATGTCACCGGTCGCCGCGGCGATTCCGGCATTTCGCGCGGCGGACACTCCGCGGTTCGGAGTGCGCCGGATCAGGGTGCACGGATAGCCCTCGGCCACCTCGGCGGTCCGGTCGGTGGAGCCGTCGTCCACCACGATGACCTCGTGGACGGGGGCGGTCTGGGCGTACACCGAGTCGAGACAGGCACCCAGGGTACGAGCGGAGTTGTGGGCCGGTATGACGACCGATACGGAAAACGTCATGCCGCCATTTCAGGCGGGCCGCGTATCGGCCGGGTATCGTCTCGGTATTGGAATGCGGCCGGGTGAAATCCGGGGCGCCGCCGCCCTGCTACTCTCCGCGCCATGGATTCCGCTCGCCCGCGTTCGCTCGGGCCCCGGTCGCTGGTCGCCGTCACGGCCTGCTGGGGTGTTTTCCTCCTCCTCGACCGCCTGCTGAGCGGCCGCTGGTGGTTCTGGCTGATACCGGACCTCGCGCCGCCGCTGCTCTTCCTGGCGGTGCCGGTGCTGCTGCTGGCCCTGGCCGTGGTCACCCGGCCGTCGCGGCGGTGGCTCGTCCCGGTGGTGGTCGCCCTGCTGCTGGCCGGCCTGCCGCGCACCGGGCTCAACCCCGCGGCGCTGCTGCCCGGCCGGGACCGCGCGCCCGGCCCGGCGTTCACGGTGTTCTCCTGGAACACCGAGTACTGGGACACCACCGACGACCCGGACGCCTTCTACCGCTACCTCCGGAGCAGGGACGCGGACGTCTACCTGCTCCAGGAGTACCTGGCCTGGGTCCAGGAGACGCCGACCCGGATCGACCGGCTCGACCGGATCCGGCAGGAGTTCCCCGGCTACCGGGTGGCGGTGCTCGGCGAGTTGGTCACGCTCTCGCGGTTCCCGGTGCTCGCCACCCCGGCGGTCGGCGCGGCGCTGCCGGCCGGTACGCCGTGGGAGGTGACCTTCGCCAGGAAGAAGGTCCTCCGCACCGATGTGGACGTCCACGGCCGGGCGGTGTCCCTCTACAACGTGCACATCCCGGTCCAGGTGGACACCCGGCAGTCGGTGTTCGGCGGCGACTTCTACCGCACCGTCCGCGCGGCCGACGCCGCACGCCGGGAGCAGTACACGGCACTGGAGTCGGACGCCGCCGCCAACCACCACCCGCTGCTGATCGCCGGGGACTTCAACACCACCCCGGCGATGGGCGACCTGAGCGGCCTGCGCGCCCGCTTCCGCGACGCCCGCTCGGCCTCCGGCGACCTCTACCCGGGCAGTTGGGGCGGCCTGCTGGGCAGCGACCTGTGGCGGCTGGACTGGGCGTTCACCGACCGCCGGGTCGCGGTGGAGCGGTACTCCTTCGCGGACCAGCGGGGGATGTCGGACCACCGGGCGCAGCAGCTGCGCGTGGCGCTGCGGCCGTGACACCCGCCGGGGGGGACGGCCGCCCGGCCGTCAGTCCTTCGGCGCCGGGCCGGAACGGCTCAGGGTGAAGGTGAGGTTGGGCCGCTCGGCCTTCGGCGCGGAGATCCGCATCGTCGTGTAGTCGCCGCCGGTCAGACCGCCCAGGGTCACCGTCGCGGGGACGGCGGCCACGCCGCCGGCCGCGTTCTTCTCCCAGAGCCGGCCCGTGGCGGTCGGGCTCAGCCCGCCCCACGCCGTCCAGACCAGCCCGTCCAGCATCGACGCGCCCTTGTCGCAGGCCAGTTCCAGGGACTTCGGCGAGATGAGCGGCTGCCCGTCGCACCCGTAGACGGAGCCGGGTGCCTCGGACGGCTCCGGCGGCGCCCCGGGGGCCGAGGTGGAGGGCACGGCGGCGGGCGGGGACGGGACCGCGGACGTGGCCGTCGGCGTGGGCGTGGCGGGCTCCGTGGGCCGGACCGGCGGCGCGGAGGCCGACGGCGCGGCGGCCGTCCCGCTGCTCGAACAGCCGGCGACCGCGAGCAGCAGTGCGAGCGCTCCGACGGCGAGGCCCGCCGTACCGCGCCGCCGCCCCGCGGCCGTTCGTCTGGCCTGACCTGCCATGGTCCCCCCATTTGCCCGGTGCCGGTCGATCCGCACGTCCGGAAGTCCGCCCAGGCTACCGGTCCCTGAACCCCTGTCAGTACCCCGGGGGCGGAACGGCCGCCGCGGCCGTCGCGGGGCCCGTGCCGAAATTCGCTTGCCCCGGCCGCGGGTCGGCGTTCCAATGTGGCCGGGCGCCACGAGCCGTGGTGCCGGTACGCGAGGAGGCGGCGGCGACCATGGAGATCCGTTCCACGACCGACGAGGACCACGACGTCTTCGTCGACACCCTGCTCGCCCCGTTCGGGCTCTTCCGGGAGACCACGGCCGAGGACGGCGGCGGGGCCTGGTGGTCGGCGCTCGAAATGGACCGCGGCCTGCTCGCCGTGTCGGACGAGGGGAGGCCCGTCGGCACCGCCGGTGCGTACTCCTTCGAGCTCACCCTGCCCGGCGGGGCCCTCGTCCCGGTCCCCGGGGTGACGGCCGTCGGCGTCCTGCCCTCCCACCGGCGCCGGGGCGTGCTGACCGCGCTGATGCGTCACCAGCTCGCCGGGTTCCGGGCCCGCGGGGAGTTCCTCGCCGTCCTGCTCGCCTCCGAGGCCACGATCTACGGCAGGTTCGGCTACGGACCGGCGACGTACACGGCGCGGCTGACGGTTCCGCACCACCGGGCCGCCCTCGCCGCCCCCCGGGCCCGCCGGGCCGACGCCGCCGCGACCGGCCCGGCCGCCCCGGACAGCGGCACGGTCGAGGTGCTGCGGCACGCCGACTGCGGCGAGCTCCTGGAGCGGGTCTACGACCGGTACCGCCGCACCCAGCCCGGCGCGCTGTCCCGGCCGCACCGCTGGTGGGCCCTGCGCGCCGGACAGCCCCCGATCGCGCCGACACCGCGCTACATCGCCCTGCACCGGGACGCCGACGGCGTCCCGGACGGGTACGCCTGCTACGCCAAGGACAAGCCCGACAGCCTGACGGTCGACGAGGTCATCGCCGCCGACGACGCCGTCTTCACCGCCCTGGCCCGCTTCGTCCTCGAACACGACCTGGTCGACCGGGTCGTCTTCAAGCACATCCCGCCCGACCACCCGCTGCGCTGGCGGCTCACCGACTTCCGCGCCGGCGAGGTGCACCAGGACACCGACTGGCTCTGGGTGCGGCTGCTGGACGTGCCGCGGGCGCTGACCGCGCGCGGCTGGTGCGCGGACGGCGAGCTCGTCCTCGACGTCGAGGACCCGTTCCTCGGCGAGCACGACCGCTATCTGCTGACCGTGCGGAACGGCAGGGCCGACTGCGTCCCGACGGACCGGGAGCCGGACCTGTCCCTGGACGTCCGCGACCTGGGCTCGCTCTACCTCGGCGGCACCGCCCCGAGCACGCTCGTCCGGGCCGGCCACGTCCTCGCCCACCATCCGGGGGCGGCCGCCCGCGCCGACGCCCTCTTCCGGGGCGAGCGCTCCCCGCACTGCCTGCACTGGTTCTGACCGCGCGCCTGCCGGGGGGCCGTACCGCGAACGGCACGGCCCCCCGGCGGCCCCCGGCGGCCCTACCGGCGCCGCCGGGTCCGGCCAGTGGTCGGCGCACGGCCGTTGGTCAGCGCACGGCCGGTGGTCAGAGCATCGCCAGTGGTCAGAGCGCGGCCTCGTCGAGGCGCCGGCGCTGCTCGGCGGAGAGGGTCACCGCCAGGGCGCCCAGCGCCTCGTCCAGTTGGGCGATCCTGCTGACGCCGACCAGCGGCACGATCCGCGGGTCGTGGTCCAGCAGCCAGCTGAGCGCGACCTGGTTCTTGGTCACCCCCAGCTCCTCGGCCACCGCGCCGAGCGCCGCCAGCCGCCTGGGCGTGCCCGGGTGGTCGTAGGCGGCCGGGATCTCCACGTCCTCGCGGGTGTAGCCGCCGGAGAGGATCGGGCTGTAGACCCAGAGCCGGATGTCCCCCTCGGAGCGGACGTAGTCCAGCAGTTCACCGGTCACGTGGACATGGGCCGAGGAGGGCAGCGGGATGTCGAAGCGGGGCTGGAGGTAGGAGTAGCGGTACTGCATGTGGGTGTACCGGGCCCGGTCCCCCGCGAGCGCCCGGGCCCGCTCGACCCGCCAGACGGCGTGGTTGCTGGCCCCGACCTCGCCGGCCTTCCCGGCGGCCACCAGGTCGGCCAGGGTGTCGACCGTCTCGGCGAGCGGCACCGACCGGTCCTCGATGTGCGTCCAGTAGACCTCGACCCGGTCGGTGCCGAGCCGGCGCAGGCTGCCCTCCAGCGCCGTCCGGACGGCCTTGTCCGAGAGGCCCTCGGCGGTCTCCAGGCCGGTCCCCGGGACGGTCGGCCGGGCCCCGACCTTGGTGCCGATCACCACGCGGTCGCGGGCACCCCGGCTGGCCAGCCAGCGTCCGATCACCTCCTCGCTCTCGTCGCCGGTGGCGCCGTCCAGCCAGAACGCGTAGTTGTTCGCGGTGTCGAGCACGGTGCCGCCCGACTCCACGAAGTGGTCCAGGATCTCGAACGAAGTCCGCTCGTCGACGATCGTGCCGAAGCCCAAGGTGCCGAGGGCGATGGTGCGTTGCGGAATGGCCATAGGTCTTCCCCTCCCATGTGGTCTGGACCATTCAAGTCGCATCCCGCCCCGCACGCAACAGAGCGCCACCGGATCACCACCCGCCGTCGGCGCGACCGTGGCCCACCCGCGCGACCGGACCGGCGGACGACCAGCTGCGCGGGCGACCGGCCTCAGGCGGTCAACGGCTTGGCCCAGCGGGTCCACTGCGGCTGCGGCCCGTAGCCGGCCGTCCGCCAGGTGCGCTGCCCCTCGGCGTTGTCGTCGAGCACCATCGCGTCGGCCCGGCGGCCGCCGAGGGCGGTGAAGCGGGCCTCCGCCGCCGCCAGCAGGGCCGCGCCGATCCCCCGGCGGCGGTACCGCGGGTCGACGGCGAGGCGGTAGAGGTGACAGCGCCACCCGTCCCAGCCGGCGATCACGGTGCCGACGAGGGCCGCCGGATCACCGGCCGGGGTGGCGACGATCAGGCACTCCGGGTCGCGCGCGAGCAGGGCCGCCACCCCGTCGGCGTCGTCCGTGATGCTCGTCCCCTTGGCGGCGCGCGCCCAGAGCGCGAGCAGGGCGGGGATCTCGTCGGGGGTGGCGGTGCGCAGCGCGATGTCGGCGGTCATGCCGGTCTGTCTACCAGGACCTCCGGCCGGACCGCCGGGAATTCCGCACCGCGGGACCGGCCCCGGCCCCGCCTCAGCGGGCCGGTGCGGCGAGCTCCCAGACGGTGGTGGTCTTGAGCGCGGCGTCCTCCAGGTCCGCCACGACCGGCACCCGGTACGCGGCCAGCTCCGTGAAGTGCCCGCGCGGCAGGTACGCCCGCCCCGGGTCGCCGACGATCACCACCGCGCCGCGCGCCCGGGCCCGCTCCAGGAAGGGCAGGAACCGCGCGGCCATCGCCCGCTCGTAGAACACGTCCCCGGCCAGCACCACGTCGGCCGGAGCGCCGTCCCCGTCCAGCAGGTCCTCCACCGCGGCCGCCACCCGGACGCCGTTGGCCTCCGCGTTGAGGCCGATGGCCGCCACCGCGTACGCGTCGATCTCGGCGGCGCGCACCGACTCCGCCCCGCGCATCGCCGCCGCGATCGCCACCAGCCCGGACCCGGCCGCCAGGTCCAGCACCGTCCGCCCGGCCACCACCTCCGGGTGGTCGAGCACATAGCGCGCCACCCCGACCCCGCCCGCCCAGGCGAACGCCCAGAACGGCGGCGCCAGCCCCACCTCGCCGCGCGCCGACTCGGTGGTCTCCCAGAGTTCGATGGCGTCGTCGGCCATCCGCAGGCTGATCTCGGGGACGAAGGGCACGGGCGCCGGGCTGGTCGCGTTCCGCACGAACTCCCGGTCGGACAGTGCCGTCGCAGCCGGGCGAGCGGCGTGCGTCTCGTTCAACATGCCCGCAGCATAGAGGCTCCCCGCCCGCCCGGAGCGCCACCGGACCACGCTCCCCGACCGCCCGGCCGGCCCCCGGGAGCGGGCCCGCGCGAGCACCCCGGGACGCGAGGCAACCCCGGGTCACGCACCGCCACCCGGTGCGTACCATTTCGATACCGAAGCCGGGATGAGCTGCGGAGATGCTCGCCCGCCGGCCCCGGGCCCGGGTAGCATCCGGCACGTGCCCTCCGGGCCCGGCGCAGGCTGCCCAGCGCTGCCGCGCCGCGTTCCGGGTGGCGGACTCTCGCGGGACATTCGGTGGTCTCCGCGCACTCGGCACCGCGCGCCAGAGCTGTCGCGCGAACGGCGAAGGGCAGCATCTTGGCGGATCGGCTCACCGGAGGAGACTCCTCGCTGCTGCGGCGCATCAATGCGGCGGTCACGCTTCGGGCGCTGCGGGCCGGCCACTCGGTGACCCTCACTCAGCTGGTCGGGGACACCGGGCTGTCCCGGCCCACGGTGGAGGGCGTGATCGAGGGCCTGGTCGAGACCGGCCTGGTCGCCGAGGTGGACCAGCCCCAGAACGGCGGCCAGCCGGGCGGCGGGCGGCGCGGGCGACCGGCCCGCTGGTTCCGGTTCCGCGCCGAGGCCGGCCACATCCTCGGCGTCGAGATCGGCGTGCACGACCTGCGGGTCGTGCTGGCCGACCTCACCGGCCAGGTGGTGGGCAGTCACTTCCGCCCGATCGAGGAGACCCTGGACGCGGAGGAGCGGCTGAGCGCCGTCCGCACCGCGGTCGCGGAGGTGCTGCGCAAGGCCGGCGTCTCCCGCGACAACCTGTGGGCGGTCGGCGTCGGCACCCCCGGCATCGTCGACCGCGACGGCACCATCCAGCTCGGCACCGCCATGCCCGGCTGGACCGGCCTGGACCTGGGCGCCCGGCTGCGCCGGTCCTTCCGCTGCCCGGTCATGATCGAGAACGATGCCAACCTGGCCGCTATCGCCGAGCACTGGCAGGGCGCGGCGGTCGGCGCGGACGACGTCGTCTTCGTGATGGCCGGTCTGAGCCCGGGCGCCGGCTCGCTCATCAACGGCCGGCTGCACCGCGGGTACGGCGGCGCGGCCGGCGAGATCGGCGCGCTGCACCTGCTCGGCCAGGAGGTCACCCCCGAGCGGCTGCTCTCCACCACCGGCAAGCCGCTCAATCCGCTGGACGAGGCGGCCGTCGCCCGGGTGCTGAGGCTCGCCCGCGAGGGCGACGAGGTGGCGAAGGTCGCCATGGACCGCTTCCTGACCCGCCTGGTGCAGAGCGTGGCCGCCCTGGTGCTGGCGATCGACCCCCAGCTGGTGGTCGTCGGCGGCTGGGCCGCCGGCCTCGACGGTGTGCTGGAGCCGCTGCGCGAGCGCCTCGCCCAGTTCACCCTGCGCGCGCCCGAGGTGGCGCTGGCGGCGCTCGGCTCGGAGGTCGTCGCGATGGGCGCCCTGCGGGTGGCGCTGGACCAGGTGGAGGAGCAGCTCTTCGCCGTCGACCCGCCGACCGGCGGCGCCGCCCGGGCCTGACACCTTGGCGTGACACCCGGGCCTGACACCCGGTCCGGGTGCGGAACCGGCGGCCCCGCACCCGGTGCCAGGGTCCGACCGGGGCCGGCGCCGCCGGGAACGACTCAGGCCCGGCTGCCTGCGGGGGCGTCCGGGCCTGGGCCTGAGGGTGTGCGACAGGTGGTTCAGGAGGCGGTGCGCACCTCGGTGCCGGCGCTGACGGGGGTGACCTCCACCAGACCGGTCTCGCCGAAGGTGAGCTTGCAGGTGTCCGCGCGGTAGGTGGAGACGGCCAGCGCGACCAGCCGGCCGGCGGCCGCGTACTGGGTGGTCATCACCAGCACCGGCGAGCCCGGCGGACGCTCCAGCAGGGCGGCCTGCTCGGCCTCGGCGACGCCCAGCTCGACCGAGCGGGACTCGCCGTCGACCTCCAGGCGCTCCAGCTGGCGCAGCACCGAGCGGGCCCGGTCGCTCTCGGCGCGGAAGCCGGGCAGGTGCGGCAGGGCGGAGGCCGGTACGTGCAGCGACTCGGTGGCGACGTTCTTGCCCTGGACCATCCGGACCCGGCGCACGGTGTGCACGGTGGCGCCCTCGGCGATGCCGAGGCCCTGGGCGAGCTGCGCGGTGGCGGGGGCGGTGGTGCAGTCGACGGTGCGCCAGGCCTGGCTGCGGGCGGTGCCCGGCCAGCCCTCCTCGTGGCGGTTGACCGGAACGCCGACCCGGGGGGCGGCGATCAGGGTGCCGATGCCCCGGCGGCGGACCAGCCGGCCCTCCAGCTCCAGCTGGTCGAGCGCCTGGCGCAGGGTGGCCCGGGCCACGCCGAAGCGGGCCGAGAGCTCGCGCTCGTTGGGGAGGACCTGTCCGGTGGAGAACTCCGTGTCGATCGCGCGGAGCAGCACCGTGCGCAGGTGCCAGTACTTCGGTTCCGGTACCGCCGTGAGCTGCCCTGTCGTTCCCACCGTGGCCTCCACCCTGCTCTGTCCGCCCTGCCGAAAGGAGGGCGGACCCGGCCCGCTGTCCGCTGTTGCGGCAGGTGGGAGAGCGGGCTTTATCCGTCCTTCTTTATTAAAGGTCTTTGCAGTAAGTGACCCTAGGGGCTGTGTCGGGAGATGGTCAAGACCAATGACGGCGGTTGGTGCCGATGTCGCGCGGATTCATGCCGCGTTCACGACAGGCCGACAAACGGACGGCGCCCCACCGCGTCGGGCGCCGGGCCGGGCACCGGGCTCGGTAGGCTGCCCGGGTGATCGTGGTGACGAGTGTGAACGTGAACGGAATCCGGGCGGCGGCCAAGAAGGGCTTCATCGAGTGGCTGGCGGCCACCGAGGCGGACGTGATCTGCCTGCAGGAGGTGCGCTCCGAGCCCGGGCAGCTGCCTGTGGAACTGCGCGACCTGGAGGGGTGGCACGCGGTCTGGGCACCGTCCTCCGCCAAGGGCCGCGCGGGAGTGGCCGTGCTGTCGCGGCAGCAGCCGGAGCGCACGGTGGTCGGATTCGAGTCGGCGGAATTCGACAATTCGGGCAGGTATGTAGAAATCGACCTGCCGGGGCTCACCCTGGCCAGTCTCTATCTCCCCTCCGGTGAAGTCGGCACCGAACGCCAGGAGGAGAAGGAACGCTTCATGGCGGAGTTCCTCGTGCACCTCGGCAAACTCCGCACCCGCGCCGCCGCCGAGGGCCGCGAGGTCGTGGTGTGCGGCGACTGGAACATCGCCCACCGCCCCGAGGACCTCAAGAACTGGAAGGCCAACCAGAAGTCGGCCGGATTCCTCCCCGAGGAGCGCGCCTGGCTCACCCGGGTCTACGAGGAGGCCGGCTACGTCGACGTCGTCCGCCGCCTCCACCCCGACCGCACCGGCCCCTACTCCTGGTGGTCCTACCGCGGCCGCGCCTTCGACAACGACTCGGGCTGGCGGATCGACCTCATCGTGACGACCCCGGGCCTGGCGGAGAAGTGCGTCGAGGCCCGCGTCGAACGAGCGGCCACCCACGCCGAGCGGTGGAGCGACCACGCACCCGTCACCGCGGCGTTCGACTTCGGCGACGACTGACCCGCGGAGACGGACGGCCGGCGGGTCCGCGTACCCGCCGGCCCGGCGCCGGCGCCGTGACCGCGCGGCCTCCTCAGCGGCCCGCCTCCGCGGCCGCCGGGCCGACCGGTCCGGCCCCGCTGTCGGCCGTGACGAGACGGGCGAGCTCGTCGCCGACCGGCGTGAGCTCGTAGTACACCGCGCGGCCGCTCCGCCGGGTGGTCACGACCCCGGCCTCGCGCAGCGCCGCCAGGTGGGCGGAGACCGTACCGAGCGAGACACCGAGCACGACCGCCAGTTGGGACGGGGTCGCCGACATCCGCAACTCGGCGACGACACTGGCCCGGCCCCGACCGAGCAGCCGGGCCACCCCGCCGTCTCCCCGCGAGTCCGCGGCCAGGGCGCCCTTGGCCGGGTACACGAACGCGATCCGCGAGGGCGACTCACAGGTCCACTGGCCGGACAGCCCGGTGTGCGGGACGAAGACGAGGCCGTCGCTCCCGATGTGGCGGTCGGCGTAGTTCTGCGTGGAGAACTGGATCGCGTCGTGACCGACCCACTGGACGCCGGGCGCCATGCCCTCCAGCGCGTGCCGCCACCCGCTGACCGCGATCACGCCCGCCCGGTGGCGGATGTCGCGTTCCATGACGGCCCGGCGCCGCTGCCAGTCCGGCTCCACGAACTGCGCCCAGAGGTCGGTGAAGACGTCGGCGGTGCGGCGGGTGATCCCGTCGACCTCGGCCCAGGCGATCCCGTCGCTGGTCCAGGCGAACCGCTGCGCCTCGGCGAGCATGGCGCGTGCCGCCGGGTCGTCGATCGCGCGCATGGCCGCCAGTTCGTCGGCCAGGCTGCCGGTGAGCCCCCCGGGCGGTGGAATGGCCACGAAGTCGGGCAGGTACTTGGTGGCCGTCACCAGTCGCAGCAGACCGCCGACGAACGGGCCCGCGGTCAGCCAGCGGCCGAACGCCTCGACGCGGGGGCCCGTGACCCTGCGGTCCCACGCCTGCCGCAGCAGGGTGATCTCGCTGAGCGTCTCGGCGAGCGGGGACACGGCGAACCGGCTCGCCTGCAACGCGTCCGGTCCGAAGCGCAAGAGGGTCACGGCGTGACAGCCTACGACGACCGCCGCGATCAAGGGAATCACCCGGCCCCGGGCCGCCTACCCGACGCGCCGCCCGCCGTACCGGCCGTCCTTGGCGATCCTGTTGTGGGCGAAGGTGTCCTCGCCGCTCACCAGCACGGCCGCCCACTTCTCCAGGGAGATGGCACCGCCGTACTCCTCGATGTGATCCGTGTCCGGGTAGATCCGCACCTTCGTCGGAACGTACCGACAGGCGAACCCCATCCGGTAGCTGTCCTCGGTGCTGTTCGGCAGCGAGGCGTGCATCAGCGTCGACCAGAAGATGACGCTCTGGCCCTTCTTCATCACCAGGGGGACGGCGTCCTCCTCGCTCGGCCGCCAGTCGGGATCGACCTGGAGCTGGCGGTAGTCGTACCCGAAGAACCCCCGCCTGACGCCGTTCTTGACCTCGGTGTTGATGCGCTGCGCGTCGTACTCCATGCGCCGCGTCTCGTCGTAGTTCCGCTCGTGCTGGGTGCCGGGAATGATCTGCAGGCAGCCGTTCTCACGGGTCGAGTCCGTGAAGGCGGTCCACACCGTGAGCGTGCCCGCCCCGAACTCGGTCTCGGACTCTCCGGGCCACAGCAGTTGGGGCTTGCCGCTGGCGTTCGCGAAGGTGTCCGCCTGGTGCCAGTCGGTGCCCTCGTCGCCGGGGTACTTGGGGAAGAACTCGGTGCGCCAGCAGAGCACGTCCGGGCCGAGGATGGACGCCACCCGGTCCACGATCTTCCGGTTCAGCACGTGCCGGGCCAGCACGTCGATGTCGAGGTGGCGGTCGTAGTTGACAATGTTCCCGGCCCCGCTGCCCGCGGCCTCGGGGTACGCGGCCCGCGACCGGTCCAGCGACTCGCGCTGGACCGTCCTCCAGATCCGGTCCATCTCGTCCTCGCCGTAGACGGTCACCGGTCCGAGGAAGCCGCTCCGGTGGAACGACGCCAACTCGTCGGGTGTGAGCGAGAAATCCGTGCGTTCGGAGCTGCTCATGTCCTTCCCCTCCATCGTCTCTACCGCTTCTCCGCCGGCTGCATCTTCGTCACGGCCACGTCGAGCGGCTCGGTGTAGGTCGTCCGGATGTCGAGGGCCACGCCGTAGGTCGCGCCGAGGAACCTGTTCAGCTTCGAGAACAACAGCGAGTAGCCGCCGACGTCGAGGAAGTTGTCCGAAGCCGAGATGGTCCCGTCGTTGAGTTCGCCGCGCAGCCAGTCGACGAGCGCCTCCGCGACGTCCGCGGGGTCCGCCGCGCCGGCCTTGTCGTTGTCCGCTGGGGTTTCCATGGACGCTCCGTCCTGTCGCTGCACTCCGTCACCTGCCGGGGATCGACGTCACCTGCCGGGAATCGACGTCACCTGCTGGAGATCGACTCGGTCCTGACGCGGCTCAGGGTCGGAAGCACCTCACGGAACCGCAGGACGATGCCCTGGCAGTAGTTCGCGTTGTGCTCCAGACTGCGGCGCGCCATGTAGGGCACCTTCTGCCGGCCCCGGTGGTCGATCCGCACGGTCGTCCCGCCGGTGCCCTCGTCGTTCCCCACCGCCGGTGTCCCGCCGTCCTCGAACACCGCGACCAGCTCGGTCAGGTCCTGCGGCAGGCGCACCTGCACCGCGTAGTCGTCCACGGCCTCCGGCTCGACCTCCCGGAATCCGACGGAAGGCAGCCGGAACGGCTCCCGGTAGACGTAGGGCCGGACCAGCAGATCCATCTCGAATGCCGTGCGTGCCACCGGATCGGCCCACCACTCCTGGCCGCTCACGAAATCGAAGAGCAACCGGTCGAACTCGTCGCGGTGCGAACTCAGGATCATGTGGGCGGTGATACCGGTGTTCATGAGGTCATAGTTCGCGAGGTTCTCGATCGACCGGGAGATGAAGTCGCATATCTCGCCGTCGCCCTTCTTGAGGTATTCGGCGAACGAGGCGAAGAGGTCCCCGAAGGACACCACGCCCTGCCGGTCGAGGTACCTGGCGACCAGCAGCAGGCCCCGCATGTTGTACAGGCAGTGAATCGCGTAGTAGAGCCAGAACCCGTCCTCGCACTCACGACGGGAAACCCATTTGGTGGCGACCACCACGTCCGCCTCGGCGATCTCGCTGGGCGCGGACTCCACCTGGAGCCCGAACTCCTCCTGCCGGCCGAACATGGGGGTGTTGTTGAGGAGCAGCTGCGGATAGATGATGAGGGTGTCCGCATCGGACCGGCACAGTTTCGTGACGCCCTCCTTGAACGAGGCGTACGATTCCCCCGGGAGCGGCCAGATCAGCTCGACGTACGAGCTGATTCCCTTCTCGCGCAGCGTCCGCTGCAGACTGGTGTACGTCTCCTGCCGGATGTTCTGGCGCTCGACCATCTTGAGGGCTTCGGGGCTCAGGCTCTGCAGGGAGATCGGCTGGGCGGCCATCAGCCCGCCGCGCACGAAGATCTCCGTGATCTCGGCCATGCGGTCCGGCTTGTTCTTGGCCGCCGCCATGTTCACCATCAACGGGAATCCGGTCAGGTTCTTGCGTTCCACCAGGTACTCGCTCAGTTCGACGTCCCGCGGGGCGAGGCCCCAGTTGGCGTCGGCGATGAAGAGCCCGGCGAACCCGTGATCGGTGATCCAGTCGAGCTCGGCCTTGATGCGGTCCACCTCGAACTTGTGCACCTTGTCGTTGGTGGCGGCCCCCCAGTAACAGAAGCTGCAACGGAACGGGCACCCCCGGTTCGTCTCCATGATCGCGAAGCTGAATTCGTGCCCGTCGAAGACGCCGGTGAGGAACGGTGACGGGATCTCGGTCAGGCTCTTGACGCGCGGAGCCGCCTCCGTCGTCACCAGCTCGCCCGCCTCCCAGTACGACAGGCCCGGGACGAGGCTCAGGTCGGCCCGGTCGGCCGCCAGTTGGGTGAGCAGCCCGTGGACCGTCAGCTCTCCCTCGCCGTTGCAGACGTAGACCCGGTCGACGGGTTCGGGCAGGTAACGCAGGGCGTTCTTCATCACCTGGGGACCGCCGAGCAGGAAGTGCGCGTCGGGGCGCTTCGAGACCAGTTCACGCAGCAGCCACTGCACCAGCTTCGAGTTCCAGATGTAGCACCCGATGGCGTAGACGTCCGCTTCCCGGGAGAGGAGTTCGCCCAGGATGCGCCCACGGTCCATGGCGGCCGGGAACGAGGCGATCTCGAAGCGGTAGGAAGCCCTGAGCTTCGGGTCGTTCTGCGCGTACGCCTGCATGTATCCGGCGGCAAGCGGAAGCATGTTCTCGTAGGTCGGCAGGTCGACAAACACGACCGACTTCATCGTAGGACCTTTCGCTCGGCGTGCCTCGGGGTCGTTCCCTGTCTCCTCGCGGGCGCCCGGGCCGTGGGGCCGAAGGCCCGCCTGCCGCCCGGTTCGGGTCAGTCGCGCTCGGCGTGCGACGCCGCGGGGACGTCCGCCGCCCGCTGGTCGACCCAGTGGGCGAGTTCGGAGAGCACCGGGCGCTCGATGAGGTCCCGAAGATTGATCTCGATGAGCCAGGTCCGCCGAATGTGGCCGACGGCCTTGGCCATCAGCAGGGAGTCACCGCCGATGGCGAAGAAGTCGTCCTCGCGACCCACTTCGGATATTCCCAGTACGGTACGCCAGATCTCTGCCAGCCTGGCTTCGGTCGGATTCAAGGTGTCCCTTTTCGCCGGAAGTCTCGCTGTCCACGGGCGGTCCGAGGGAACGCCTTGCCATGACCCTGTGTGGCACCAGGGGAAACCGCCCTGAGCGGTGCGACCTGCCGGAGTGCGGCGGATATGTCCATACCGGACATGAGCCGTGAACCCCCGCAACGCGCGCGTTCTCCTGAGCGGCAGTCGGCCGTGCGACAGCTGGAAACGCACCAATATGTTGCTCCGGTGATCAGAGTCCCCGGTCTTCACTTCGGTGTCAAGAGACGCCCACGGAGCAGAAATTGCCAGTTCTGTACTGGCGTACAAGTCCGGCAGCCGCCGAGATCGGTCCGGATTCGCCGCAATTCGGTGGTCCGTCGGGATCCGGGGCGGCGGCGGCAGTTCCGCTCACGATTCGTCGCGGACGTGGTTTCGTGGCTGGTGACGGGCCTTTCCGGTGGAGCGCCGGCGCCGCCGCCGACCGGTCCGGAGCAGAACGCGTCCGCTCTCGCGGACGGGCGCCGGCCGGACGACGGCGCATCGGGGGTCATGAGTTCCGGACAGGTCGGCGCCATGGGCCGGGCCGGTCCGGCCGCGCCGCCGGCGCGGCCTTCCCGTCGTCGGCTTCCCCCACCGCGGGGACGCCGGGCGGTTGTTGCGACTGTTGTCGCAAGGATTCACCCGGCCCCCCACCGGGCTCGATATTGTCCGCGTGACAGATACCGTGACATCAGTTCCAACCCCGACGAAACGCCTCCTGAAGGGCCGGTTCGGCTGGTTCTTCGTGGGCCGGACCGTCGACCTGGCCGGCTCGTCCATGACCACCGTCGCGCTCGCCCTCTCCGTGCTCCAGGCATCCGGCAGGGCGGCGGATCTGGGCATCGTCCTGGCCGCCAACATGATCCCCACCCTCGTGCTCCTGCTCCTGGGCGGCGCGGTCGCCGACCGGGTGAGCCGGCGGACCGTGCTCCTCCTGTCCAACCTCTGCACCGCGGCCGTGATGACCACGATGGCCGTCCTGCTGATCACGGATCGCTACCACCTCGCCGCGTTCGTCGGCCTCGCCCTCGTCGGCGGCGTCGTGAACGCGTTCTCGCAGCCCGCGCTCCGCGGCATCGTGCCCGAACTCGTCGAGCGGCAGGACCTCCAGCGCGCCAACGCGCTCCTGGCCAGCAGCCAGAACACCGTGCGCATCATCGGTCCCATGATCGCCAGCGTCCTGGTGGCCACGGTCGGCGGCGGGTGGGCCCTCGCGGCCGACGCGGCCTCCTACCTCCTGGCCGCCGCGGCCTTCACGCGCATCCCGGCAGAGAGCCGCCCGCCCGCGGCGCGCGAGCCGCTCTGGCACGACCTCCTCGACGGCTGGGCCACCTTCCGGTCGATGCGCTGGGTGGTGATCATGACCATCTCGTTCGCCCTGGTCAACGCCGCCAACGTCGGGCCGTGGAACGTGCTGGGGGCGCAGGTGGTGTCGGGGAACGACGGCGCCATGGGCTGGGGCACCGTGCAGACCGTACGCGCGATCGGGCTCCTGGTGATGAGCGTCGTGGCCGTCAAGGTGGTCCTGCGCCGGCCGCTGCGTGACGGCGCGGTCTGGGGGACCCTGGCGGGCTTACCGCTGCTGGCGGTCGGTCTGACCGGGAACGCGTGGATCGTGTCGGCGGCCGCCTTCGTCGGGGGGCTCGGCCTCACCGTGGCGTCCATCGGCTGGGAGACGACGCTCCAGGCCGCCGTCCCCGCGGAGTCGTTGTCGCGGGTCGCGGCCTACGACGAGCTGCTGTCCTTCGTGGCGATCCCGCTCTCGCAGCTCGCCGTGGGGCCGCTCGCCGCGGCGTACGGGGCGCGCGAGGTCGTACTCGCCTGCGGAGTCGCCTACGTCGCCCTGTGCCTGCTGCCGCTGCTGAGTCGGGAAGTCCGCGCCATGCGGGCGGAGGGAGCGCCGGCGGCGCCGGCCTCGTAGCGCCCCGGACCCCCGGGGACGAGCGGCCCGATCATCCGTCAACCGCCCTCCTGCGCTTGGACATCGACCCGCAGGAGGGCGCCCGGGCGGTCGGGGGAGGATCCGGCGCCGCCGGACACCGCCTCGACCGACTCCTGGGTCACCGAGGCGGGTTCACCGCTTGACGGTGCCTTCGTGGAGCCGGTCGATCATCCGGTGGGTGGCGTCGAGCGGCGTCTCCGGATCGGCGGCTTCGTCGGAGTTCCTGGCGTTGCGGGCCGCGATCTCCTCGCCCCAGCTCTCCATGCCCGCGAACGGGATCGTCTCCTCCGGAACATAGGAGGGATACCGCCGGTAGCTGTTGATTCCGGCGACGGGCTCGCCCCGCACCAGGAGCGGATTCAGATAGAGGCCGTCGCTGGTGATCCTGGTGGTCGCCGGAATGTATCCGATGTCCAGCCCGCAGCGGCGGCGCGGCGAGGTGTTCGGCCCCGAGCAGTGCAGGATGTTCGGGTGGTGGATCTCGACGTCGCCCGGGTCGAGTTCGATGTCTACGACACCGTTGCGCTCCGACCACTCCCGCACCAGCTCCTCCTCGGAGACCGAGAACAGCATGTTCGGCGAGTCGACCGAGCGGACCGGCGCGTGGAGCGGCATGCGATGGCTGCCGGGGATGACCCGCAGACAGCCGTTCTCGGTGGTGCACCGGTCGACGGCCAGCCAGACGGTGAGTGCGCGCATCGGGTCGAGGTTCCAGTAGGAACCGTCCTGGTGCCAGAGCACCGGCTGGCCGTCCTGGGGGGGCTTGCAGATGTAGTGCGCCGTGAAGCACGCGACGTCCGGGCCGAGGAAGAATTCGGCGATATCCACCAGCCGGGGGTCGGAGACGAGTCTCACCCAGAATGCGTCATTGCGTATCAGCGGATGGTGGAGATGTTCCGGGCGGAGGTCCGGATAGCGATCGGTGAGCCAGTCGACATGGGCCCTGATCTCCTCCAGTAAATCCTTCGGAATGACGTCGCGGATAATGCTGAAGCCCTGCTCCTCGTACTCCGCGCGGACGCTCTCTGGGACGTTCAATGCGACCCCCTAATCGCGACTTCCGTGGCCGCGCCAGTCTCGCACCAAGCCAGGGCGTGTACAAGCTCCCGACGGGTCCGGGCTGCCGGCAGAGCGCTTCCGAGCTTTCGCTTCGGGGTGACGCCACGGCACGGCCGGGGCATTCGCCGGGCCCGGCGATGAGGTCGTCGATCAACGTCGGGCTGGTGATGGATCTTCTTCGGCCGGGGGCGGCGACTACGGCGGGAGTTCGGGCGGTGACGCCGGCGGGGCCACCCGGCCCCGTTCGCCGGGCCGTCCACGCACGCTCCGTCAATTTGTCATGGTGCGAGGCCAGTTGGGTGGGAGTGTGACCGCGGCCGCGGGACGGTCGTCGCGGCGGGATCGTGCCTGGTGACCGTAGCAGTGGGGGGCCGTATCACCATGTGATGGCGGGTCCGAGGGGGGGATATGAGAACGGATGCCGGTCGACAACGAATCTCGGCCAGTATGAGGCCGGACAAGTCCCGTTCGCCTTCGCCCTTTCGTGTTCCTGACCGGCCAGCACGGCGGGGAGCGCGTGGCGGGCGTGACTGCGGTGACAGCCCGGAACTCGAGCAAAGCCGCTGGCACCAGGCTGGTGGAGTGTTCCGTGTGTTCTCCTGACCGGAATCATTCGTCGACCACTCGAACCGATCGTCGTCGTGTGCGACTCTCCAACGGCGGGCGATCCGCCCGGTGGGGACACGGGGAACCGCTGACGGTGTCCGAGAACGCACCGAAGAGGAGCAGTATTGAACGACATCGCGCCGTTGGCCGAGCCGGAGCAGTCAGGACCCCTGCGACGGCCGGATCCGCTGCCGGTCTCCTCCGGCCAGTTCCGCCTCTGGTTCCTCGACCGGGTGCACGGCACCACGTCGACCCACCAGATCCCGCTCGTCCTGCGGCTCCACGGCGCACTGGACCGGGCCGCGCTCGAAGCGGCACTGACCGACGTCGTCCTGCGTCACGAGAGCCTGCGCACCGTGATCGTGCCCGTGGCGGGGGTGCCGGTCCAACGCGTGCTTCCGGACGCCCGCCCGGTCTTCGACACCCGCACCGTCGCACCCTCCGCCCTGGAGCGGGAGGTCGCCGCCGCCGCGGCGCACACCTTCGACCTCGCGACGGAGATACCCGTCCGCGCCGGCCTGTTCCGGATCGCCGCGGACGACCACGTCCTGGTGCTGTCACTGCACCGCACGGCCTGCGACGGCGGGTCGATGGCCCCGCTCGGCCGCGATCTCACCCTGGCGTACGAGGCACGGTGCCGGGGCACCGCCCCCGACTGGGCGAAGCCGCCCGTGCAGTACGCCGACCACGTGCTGCGGCAACTGCGGCGCCTCGGTGACGCGTCGGATCCGCACAGCCTCGCGGCGCGGCAACTGGCCTTCTGGCGGACGACGTTGTCAGGGCTGGGCGGCGAGATCGGGCTGCCGTTCGACCGCCCGCGTCCGGCGACGCCGAGTCGCGGCGAGGACTCGGTGCGCTTCGAGGTCCCCCCCGAGGAGCACGCACGGCTGGTCGAGCTGTCGCACCGTACCGGGACGACGATGTTCATGATCGTCCAGGCCGCGCTGGCCGTGCTCCTCAGCCGGCTCACCGGCGACGTGGACGTGCCGATCGGCACGCTCACCCCGGGGCGCCCCGACGAGGCGTCGGAAGACGTCGTCGGACTCGTGGCGAACACGGTCGTGCTGCGCACCGGTCTCGCGGGAAACCCCACCTTCGCGGAGCTGCTCGACCGGGTTCGTGCGGTCGACCTGGCCGCCTTCGCGCACCAGGACGTGCCGTTCGAGCACGTCGTGCGGGCCGTCGATCCGGCACGGGTCCCGGGCCGGAACCCGCTGTGCCAGGTCCTCGTGACCGCCGGAGCCCGCGCGGTCGAGTGGCGGCCGGCCGGGCTGCGCTCGTCCGCGGACGTGCCCGACCTCGGAGCGCCCGGGTTCGGAGCGTCCGGGTTCGACCTGCACCTGAACGTCGACGCGCGCCACGGGCCGGACGGGACGGCGGCAGGCCTCGTCTGCGACCTGCGGTTCGACACCGACCTGTTCGACCGCGCGAGCGCCCAGACGATCGCGGCTCGGCTGGTCCGCGTGCTCACAGCCATGGCGGCCGACGCCGACCGGACCATCGGCGCCGTCACCATCCTCTCCGCGACCGAGCTCTCGAACGTCCTCACCGCCTGGAACGACACGGCGAGGGACGTGGCGCAGAGCGCGCTGCCCGAACTGCTGGAGGCGCGGGCCGCCGCGACCCCGGACGCGGTGGCGGTGCGGTGCGGGGATTCGGCACTGACCTACGGCGAGCTGAACGCGCGGGCGAACCGGGTCGCCCGTCACCTGGCCGGCCGCGGCATCGGGCCGGAGTCGGTCGTCGCGTTGTCGATGGCCCGGTCCGTGGACCTGATCGTCGCGGTGTGGGGCACGCTGAAGGCCGGCGCGGCCTACTGTCCGGTCGATCCGGAGTACCCGCCGGAGCGGGTGGCGTTCATGCTCAAGGACAGCGATCCCCAACTCGTGCTGACCGGACCGGTCGACGAGCAGGGCATGGCGGACGGCAACCTGACGGACGCGGACCGGGTCACGCCGTTGCTGCCGGCCCACCCCTGCTACATGATCTACACCTCGGGGTCGACCGGGCTGCCGAAGGCGGTGGTGATGCCCGGCTCCGCCCTGGTGAACCTCATCAGGTGGTACGAGCGGGTGTCCGCGACGTCGGACGGCGCGGCCACCCACCGGATCGCCAACTTCTCGTCGATCAGCTTCGACGTGGCGCTGGTGGAGATCCTGATCGCCACGGTGCGCGGCGGCTGCGTCGAGCTCCCGGACGAGGAGACCCGCCGGGACCTCGACAAGCTGGTGACGTGGCTGGAGAAGAGCGAGGTCGACGAGGTCTTCGTGCCCAACCTCGTCCTCGCCGCGATCGTCGACATCAGTCAGGCCGCCGGGACCGAACTGCCCCGGTTGCGGCACGTGATCCAGGGCGGTGAGAGCCTGGCGCTGACCCCCGAACTGGCGGCGTTCCACCGCGCCGTGCCGGACCGCCGGCTGGCCAACTACTACGGCCCCACCGAAACCCATGTGGCCACCTCGTTCGCCCTGCCCGCCGATCCCGGCGACTGGCCGGACGAGGCGCCGATCGGCCGACCGGTCGACAACATGCGGACCTACGTCCTCGACCGGTGGCTCCAGCCGGTACCGCCGGGCGTCGCCGGCGAGTTGTACATCGCGGGGGTGCAGCTGGCCCGCGGGTACCTCAAACGGCCCGGCCTCACCGCCGACCGGTACGTCGCCGATCCCTTCGGCCCGCCGGGCAGCCGGATGTACCGGACCGGAGACGTGGTGCGCTGGCGCGCCGACGGGCAGCTCGTGTTCATGGGCCGGGTGGACGACCAGCTGAAGGTCCGGGGCTTCCGCATCGAGCTCGGCGAGATCGAGGCCGTGCTGCGCGGTCACGACGAGGTGGTCCAGGTCGCCGTGCTCGCGGTCAACAAGCACACCCCGGCCACCCGCCTGGTCGCCTACGTCGTGCCCGCGACCGAGGCGCTGACGCCGACCGCCCTGCGCCGACACGCGGCCGAGTCGCTGCCGCTCCACATGGTGCCCACCGGATTCCGGATGGTCGAGGCCCTGCCGTTGACTCCCAACGGGAAGCTCGACCGGAAGGCGCTGCCGGCGCTGACCGAGGAGTCCGCCGGCCGGCCACCGGCCGAAGGGGCGGAGCAGACCGTCTGCGACGTGTTCGCCGAGGTGCTGGGAGTGCCGGTGGCCGACGTCCACCAGAACTTCTTCGCAACTGGCGGCCATTCACTCGGCATGGTACGGGTCGCGCACGACATTCACGGGCGGCTCGGTGTCGACCTGCCGCTCCGTGACGTGTTCGAGCACCCGACGCCTGCCGGACTTGTGCAACTGCTCGCCGAACGGGGGTGACGTCCATGTCCTACAACCACTGAGACACCGCGGCGCTCGGTGCGGACCTGCCACGCGGGGCCGCGTCCGAGCACCCGACAGCTGCCCGGCTCGTGCCACTGCTCGCGGAACGGGGGTGACGTCCATGTCCTACAACCACTGAGACACGGCGGAGGACCGGTGAGCTACGCCCGGTCCCGGGGTCGAGTGATCCCGCAGTGAGAACAAGGAATTCGTGAAAGACACCGGACGCACGCCGCCCCGCGTCGAACGCGCGGCGGCGTGCGTTCTCCACCCCGATGACACGAAGGCGGAGCCTGGTGACCCCCACCCCGACCTACGATCCGCTGTCCCCGGCCATGCTCAGGGATCCCTATCCGACCTACACCAGGATGCTTGAGGAGCAGCCCGTCCACTGGCATGCCGGCATGCGCGCGTGGGTGGTCGTCCGGCACGCGGACTGCGTGCGCGTGCTCCGCGAGCACGCGACCTTCGCGCGGGACCCCAGCCGGGTCGGGGAGAAGATCCCGGACTTCCGCCAGAACGTGCAGATGATGGACCCGCCGGAGCAGAACCCGCTGCGCCAGCTCCTGGTGAGCGCGATGCGCTCGCAGGACAAGGACCGGCTGTTCCGCGAGGCGGTCGACTTCGTGCGCGGGCGACTGGCCGCCCAGCGGCCGGGCGAGCCGTTCGACCTGATGGCGGACGTGTCCGCGCCCTTCGCCCTGCACATCTCCGCGGCCCTGCTCGGCGTCCCCGAACCCGACGACGCGGACTACGCGGAGATCTCGCACGGCATCGCGCTCCGGATGGATTCGGGCCTCGCGCCGGAGAACATCCCGCAGGGAGATGCCGCGCGCAAGCGCCTGAACGACCTCGGCGAGAGCTGGTTCCCGCGCCCCGAGGGCGACAACGGCCTGATCGCGAACCTCATCCGGCGGGCGGACAAGGAGTTCTCCGGCAGCCACTACATCCGGAACTCGGCCGCCATGATGTTCAACGCCAGCTACGGGACGATCTTCGCCATGGTCGGCAACGCGGCCCACCTGCTGGCGACCGTGCCCGACCTGCTGCCGGAGCTGTCCCGCCCGTCCCGCACGGCGACCGGCGTCGACGAGCTGATCCGGTACGACGGGCCGGCGCAGGGAACCAGCAGGATCGCGGTCACGGACACCCTGATCGAGGGCACCCGCATCGCGGCGGGCGACAACGTGGTGACGCTGCTGGCCGCCGCCAACCGCGACCCCCGGGTCTTCGCCGACCCGCAGGACATCAACCTGGACCGCCGGCCGAACCCGCACCTGGGCTTCGGCTCGGGGCCGCACGCCTGCTTCGGCTCCGAGTTCGGCAAGCTGAGCGTCACCGCGGTGATCAACGCGCTGAGCGACGAGGGCGTACGGCTGCGCCTCGCGGCGGAGCCCACCCGCCGCACCACCGCCACCGTGCGGAGCCTGGACACCCTTCCGGTGTATCTCGACCGCTGAGCGGGGCAGCGCGGCGCAGGCAGCGCAGCGCCGGACAGACCAGAACGGCGCAGCACCGGGCAGCGCAGCGCTGACCGGAGCTGAGCAGACACATCCGTCGAACCGAGGGATCTGGTACAAGGTGAACGTCGTTCTTCTAGGTGCGGAACAAGAAGCGATCGAGGAGCTGGCCCGCCTCGGCCACACCGTCACGGTGTTGTACGTGGCGCACGACCGCGTGGTGATGGAGGCCTGCCAGGGCCTGATCACGCACCGCGCGTTCCTCCCCTCCTTCGACCGGCCGGAACTCGCCTGGGCCGCCCTGATCCACCTCGGTGTCGCCGACCAGGTCGACGTCGTCGTCTCGGGGCACGAGTTCGCGGTGACCACCGCCGCCATCCTGAACGACATCCTCGGGTGCCGGAAGCCGATGGACGCCCGGGTCGCGCTCGCCGGTCGCGACAAGCCGCTGCAGAAGACCCTCTGGCAGCGGCACGGCGTACCGACGGCGCGGTTCGTGGTGTTCCCCGAGCGGCCGACCTCGGTCGGCGGGTTCCGCGACGCGCTCGGGGACCTCGCTCCTCCCTACATCGTCAAGCCGACGGCCGACGGCGGCGCCCATCTCGTCTTCCGGGCGGAAACCGCCGAGGAGCTGTTCGACCGGCTGACCGCCACACCGGAACTCGACGCCTTCATGGTGGAGGAGTGGCAGTCGGGGGACGAGTGGCACTTCGACGGCGTCGTCGTCGACGGCCGGATCGAGACCTTCATGGTGTCGCGCGACGTGAACCCGTGCATCGAGGCGAAGAACGGGAACCCGTTCCGTTCGATCGCCCTCCCGCCCAAGGCGTACCCGGAACTCTACGAGGAGGCCCGTGCCTTCGCCGAACGCTGCCGGTCGGCGCTCGGCGGCCGCAACACCGTCTTCCACCTCGAAGTGTTCGGTGGCCCGGGCAGGTTCGTCGCCGGTGAGCTCGCCTGGCGACCGGCCGGCGGCCTGGTCAGCATCAGCGCACAGCACACCGTCGGGGTCAGCCTCTGGGCGGCACACGCCCTCGTCCACATCGACGCGCCCGTTCCGGCGCCCGCGTTCGAACCCACCGGCGTCATGGGCTTCGTGTGCCTGCCGGTCAAGTCCGGTTTCCGCAACGGTGTGACGCAGGAGGACCTGGAGAGCCTGCCCGGGGTGCGTCACGTCCGGATGAAGGCGCCGGTGGGCGAGGTCATGAAGGAGCTCAAGACCACCTCGATCGCCGTCGCCTGGGCCCTCGTCGAGGGGGACGACGTCGAGCACTGCGCGAAGCGCATGGACGAGGCCATCCGGCTGGTCACCGAGCTGCACGAGGCGAAGAGCCTGCCGTAGGCCGGCGCCCCGACCACCGCTCCCCCGACCACCGCTCGGCCGACCACCGCTCCCACGGCGACCGCTTCGACGACCACCGCTCCGACCAGCCGAAAGTGTCAGGCGCCTTGAGTATTCACCTCAACCTGTTCATGCTGCTGCCCGGGCACCATGACTCCGCGTGGCTGCATCCCGGGTGCGACTCGGCCCGGGTCACCGACATCCACTACTACCTCGAACTCGCCCGACTCGCGGAACGAGGGCTGCTGGACTCCGTGTTCATCGCCGACGCGCTCTGGCACAAGCCGCGCAGCAACTACTGCGGCGGGCTCGAACCGCTCACCGTGTTGAGCGGCCTCGCCCTGGGCACCGAGCACATCGGACTGATCGCGACCGCGTCGACCTCGTACTACGAGCCGTTCCACCTCGCCCGGATGTTCTCCTCGCTCGACCACATCTCGGGCGGCCGCGTCGGCTGGAACATCGTCGTGTCCAACAGCGTCAACGAGGCCAGGAACTTCAACCGGCCGGCGATGCTCCCGCACCAGCAACGGTACGACCGCGCCGACGAGTTCCTGGCCGTCGCCCACCGGCTCTGGGAGTCGTGGGACGAGGACGCCGTGGTCCGCGACCGCGCCAACGGGCACTACACCGACCCGGACCGGATCCACCGGATCGACCACCAGGGGGAGTACTTCGCCGTCCGCGGGCCGCTCAACATCCAGCGCAGCCCCCAGTCCCGCCCGTTCCTGGTCCAGGCCGGCGCGTCGGAGGCGGGCAGGTCGTTCGCCGCCCGGCACGCCGACGCGGTGTTCACCGTGCAGGAGAACGTCCGCGACGGCGCGCGGTTCCGCACCGAGATGCGCCGCCGCGCCGCCGCGAACGGGCGAACGGTGAAGGTCCTGCCGGGACTGATCCCGATCGTCGGTGCCACGCAGGTCGAGGCGGACGAGAAGAAGCGCGAACTCACCGGCCTGCAGGCCGTCGACTACGCCCTGGAACACATCTCGATGATGCTGAACGTGGACATCACCGACTGCGCCGTCGACGCGCCCTTCCCCGTGGAGCGCCTCCCCCCGGCCGACAGCATCCAGGGCAACCGCACCACGTACGAGCTGATCACCGGAATGGCCCGGCGGCCGGGCACCACCGTCGGCGACATCATCGCGCACCAGGGTTTCGGGCGAGGCCACCTGGTGGTCGCGGGCACCCCGGAGCGGATCGCGGACGTCATCGGGACCTGGGTCGGGGAGGGCGCGGCGGACGGGTTCAACCTCATGCCCGCGGTGTTCCCGGCCGGCCTCGCCGACTTCGTGGACGAGGTGGTGCCGTTGCTGCAGGAGCGCGGGCTGTTCCGCACCAAGTACGACGAGACGCTGCTGCGGCGCCGCTATGAGTGAGCGGACCGAGCGGGACACCACGGCGGACGTGACCGCCCGGCTGCGGGCACACCTCGGGGCCGTCCTGCCGCCCGAGGCGGTCCCGACGCGGTTCGTGTTCGTCGACACGCTGCCGGTGCTGCCCAACGGGAAGACGGACCGGGCCGCGCTCGAACGGCTGGCCGCCGAGACGGCGTCCGCGCCGTCGTCCCCGGAGACCGGGGCGGCGGCCGGCGACGAACCGGCCGGCGGCGAACCCATCGGCGGCGAACCCATCGGCGACCTCGACTTCCTGCTGCGGCTGTTCACGGCGGAGCTGGCCCGGGCCGACCTCGATCCCGACGAGGACCTCACCCACCTGGGGGTGACGTCGCTGCTCCTGACGACGGCCTGCGCGGCGTGGACGGACCGCACGGGCAGGCGCGTCGACGGCCACCGGCTGCGCCGCAACCCCACGGTCCGCAACATCCTGGCCTTCTCCGCGCCGACCGGTGCGGACCGGGAGCACGACGAGGTCGTGGTCGAGGACCACCGCTTCGAGGTCCCGGTCGACCACGACGACCCGGCCGGCCCGTCGATCGAGCTGTTCGCCAGGACGGTGGTGCGCCGCGCCGCGGTGGACCGCGACCTGCCGTACCTGCTCTTCCTCCAGGGCGGCCCCGGCGGACAGTGCCCCGATCCGCGCACCAGGATCCCCGCCTGGCTGGACGCCGCCCTGGACCGGTACCGGGTGGTGCTGCTGGACCAGCGCGGCGGCGGCCGCAGCTCGCCGGTGACCGCCGCCACCATCGCGGGCATGACGCCGGCCGAGGCGCTGGAGCGGCTCCGGTGCTACCGCGCGGACGCCGTCGTCCGGGACGCGGAGTTCCTGCGGGAGCGGGTGCTGCGGGTCCCGGCCTGGACGCTGTTCGGGGAGAGCTACGGCGGCTCCATCGCCCTGACCTACCTCTCCCTCTCCCCGGAGTGCGTCGACCGGGTGTTCATCTCCAGCGGGCTCCTGGGCCCGGTCAGCACGGCCGAGGACCTGCTGCGAGACACCTTGGTGATGAGCAGGAGGAAGAACGCCGAGTACTACCGGCGGTATCCCGGGGACGCGGGGCTCGTCGACCGGATCGTCGACCACCTCGGCGACCACGAGGTGCTGCTGCCGACAGGAGAGCGGCTGTCGCCCGAGCGGTTCCGGTTCCTCGGTCTGAAGTTCGGCTTCGCCGGCGGGATGGCCGCGGTCCACGACCTCCTCCAGGGCGCCTGGGACGGCGACCACCTCACCGAGGACTTCCTGGCCGCGGTCGCGGCGGCGACGTACCTGGTCGACTCCCCGCTCTTCTACCTGCAGGAGTACACCTACGGGCACCCCGGACGCGCCACCGGGTGGGCCGCCGACCGGCTCTACGCGGACGAGCCGGCGTTCGCCGCCGGGGCCCGTCCGTTCCACTTCTACGGCGAGGTGTTCTTCCCGTGGATGTTCCGTCAGTTCGCGGCGCTGGCGCCGTTCGCCGAGGTGGCCGACGAACTCGCCCGGTACACCGGATGGACCAGTCTCTACGACCTCGACCAGTTGGGGAGGAACACCGTGCCCGTCTACGCCGTGGCAGCCGCGGACGACCTGTACTTCCCGGGGACGCAACAGGTCCGCACCGCGCGGCGGATCGGCTCCTGCTGGCTGATGCTCTCCTCGGACTACAGCCACGAGGGGCTGATGAACGACCGCGAAGGCGTGTCCCGGCTGCTCGAGTTCGGATCGGCACGGTGACGCCCGCCCTGTTCGGCCAGGTCAGGGCGGTAGCGCTGGACCACCCGACGAGGCCCGCCGTGTCCGACCGGACGACCACGCTCACCTTCGCGGAACTGGCGCTGGCGGCCGAGGCCCTGGGACGCCGGCTCGTCGCCCGGGGGGCCGGGCCGGGCGACCGGGTCGGCGTCATGGTCGAGCGGGGCGTCGACCTGGTGGTGGCCCTGCTCGGCGTGTCCGCCGCCGGGGCCGCCTACGTCCCCCTCGATCCGGGCTATCCGGTCGAGCGCCGGCGGACCGTCGTCGAGGACGCCGACCTCGCGCTCCTCGTCACGGACGGCGGGGGGCGGGAGTTCGACGTCCACGCGGTCGAGGTCACGCCGCGTCGGGCCGAACCGGGCCTCGCCGAGATCGTGCTGCCCTCGCCCTCCCCCCAGGACCCCGCCTACGTCATCCACACGTCCGGGTCCACCGGTCGGCCCAAGGGCGTCGTGGTCACCCACGCCAACGTGGCCGCGCTGTTCGACGCGCTCGACACGGCCTACGGCAGCCCGTTCGACGACACGTTCCTCGCCGTGACGAGTGTCGCGTTCGACATCGCGGTCATGGAGCTGCTCTGGCCGCTCACCCGCGGCGGAGCCACCGTCGTGAGCCCGGCCAGGATGGTGGACCGGCTCGACTCGCCCGGTGACGACGGTCTGCCGAGCCTGGTGCGGCGCTTTCGGCCGACGCTGTTCCAGGCGACCCCCTCGCTCCTTTCGGCGATCGCGTCGTCCGAGGAGGCCCTGCTGTCCCTGCGGCACCTGCGCGCGCTCCACGTCGGCGGTGAGGTGCTCCCGGTGGGACTCGCCCGGCGCCTGGTGACCGCCCTCCCGGGCGTCCGGGTCCACAACATGTACGGCCCGACGGAGGCGACGGTCTGGGCCACCACGCACGAGGTGACACCGGAGGAGGCCCGGTCCACCGCGATCCCGATCGGGCGGCCCCTGCGCCACGCGTCCGTCCGGGTCGTCGGCGACGACGGCTCCGCGGTGGCACCGGGCGAGGTCGGCGAACTGTGGGTCGGCGGTCCCTGCGTCGCCGCGGGCTACTTCCGCCTGCCGGAGCAGACCGGGGAGCGGTTCGTCGAGGAGGCCGGTGCCGTGCCGCGGCGCTGGTACCGGACCGGCGACAGGGCGCGGACCCGACCGGACGGCGCGCTCGAATTCGTCGGCCGGTTCGACCGGCAGGTCAAGATCTCGGGCGTCCGGATCGAACTCGACGAGATCGAGTCGGTGCTGTCCGCCGCGCCGGACGTCCGGGCGGCCGCCGTCGTCGCCAAGCAGGGAGCGGACGGGAGGCACCAGCTCGTCGCCTACGTCCTGACCGACGCCGAGCCGGTCCCGCCGGCCGGGTCCGCCGACGGGTAGCGGTCCGTCCCACGGCGGCCGTGGCGCGGCAGCCGTGGCGCGGCGCCGCCCCGAAGGGCGCCGGTCCCGGCGGCCGGTCCGCTCCTGTCAGTCCGGATGGTTCCGGGTACCGCGGCGCGCGGCGCGCGGCTACCGTCCCAACCGCTCCACACCCGGCGGTCCGGACCGGCCGCCGTCACGCGCCCTCAGGAGGTCACCTTGACCGCGCACCACCTCACCCGCAGGAACACCCTCGCCTCCGGCGGCGTCCTCGGCCGCCGGCGCACGGCGTGAGGGGCGTTCCGGTGCTCCCCTCCCTCTCCCGCCGCACCGCGCGCCTGGCCCTGGCCGCGGTCGCCCTGCTGCTGCCGGTCGCGGTACCGGCCGCCCCCGCCGAGGCCGCCGGGTTCACGGCCTCCTGCCCGGCCTCCGGGTACATCTCCCAGGGCTACACCGAGGAGCACAACGGCATCGACATCGCCAACGACTACGGCACCCCGATCTACGCGGTCGGCGACGGCCGGGTGCTGGTCTCCGGCCCGGCGCAGGGCTACGGCCAGTGGATCCGCGTCCTGCACCCGGACGGGACGATCACCGAGTACGGCCACATGCGGGAGCGGGAGGTGGCCACCGGTGACCAGGTGACGGCCGGGCAACTGATCGCGCGGATGGGCAGCGAGGGCACCTCCAGCGGCCCGCACCTGCACCTGCGGGTCTGGGCCGACGCGAACGCGACCGTGCGCACCGACCCGGTCCCCTACCTCGCGGATCGCGGCATCGCCATGCCCTGCACCCCGGGCAACGGCCCCGGTCCGGCGCCGTTGGTGTACCCGGCGCAGTCCGGCCGGGTGGTGTCCGCGCGTTCGGCGGACGGCCGGCTGGAGGTCTTCGCCGCCGGCGCGAACGGGGTCTCGCACGCCTGGCAGACCGCGGTCAGCGGCGCCTGGTCGGAATGGGAGACCCTCGGCGGACCGGGCGGCGCCGAACTGGCCATCGCCCCCAAC